>JAZUHS010000233.1:0-5130 GCA_045641845.1 Bulleidia sp.
ACTGATATAACGGATTAATCCCTTATATTTTCGCAGTATTTCAGTAATGAATTTGATGTAGCTATCTGAGACGACTTGAATATTCTTCATGCCAGATGTTACACGATCCATAGATGCTGCAGCTTCCTGTGCTTCGCTGTAAAACTCACGAGCCTGCGCAAGCTTTTTCTCACCACGTGAAACAAGAAGTGCACCGCCAACAATCAAAATAGGTGCAATTACAGCGCCTCCCAATATCAATTTCCCGGCCTTTTTACCAAATCCACCAGCCGCCAAGGAACCACCGCCAAGATATGCAAGAGTAGCATTTGTTTTCGCTGCGCCAGAAAGTGTCGCAATTGCAGTGCCTGTTGATGCGTTCCCGAACATCATCGCTCCACCATATGTTGCCAGACCAATTAATGCACCAGCACTAGCACCTACTGCCCCTGCAGCAAGCATGTCATCAGCAGTTAATCGAGCTTGCTGAATATTCAACATCAAAGTATCAGGGCTAAAATCTTCACCTTGAAAATGATTATAGTAAGAATCTTTCTGCGTAATATTAATCGTATTAAAAGCTCCGAAGTTTTTTTCGAAATCACCTAGAACAACCCATGCATCTAGCTTTTTACGTCCAAGTGACGTTAGGCTTCTACTTGTGGACTCTTTCTGCTGTTCCATACGTTGTTTAGCATCATTTTGTATTGCATTTGCCTTCGAGACCAGCTCTTCAATTTCTTCAGAATGTGTCCATTTTTCCAATGCGCCCATAATCAAATATCCCTTCGTTGTATGTCTAGATATTATAGTTTGAATCTACAAAGTTAGGCATTGTTCATATACGGGTGACTGTCAAAATGCTTCAAAAAACAGCCCGCGTTATACGGACTGTTCAAGTGTTAAGGGATGTTCTTCATCAAAGAAGCTGACATAACCTTCGAGGATCTCTTCTTTGGCTTTCAGGGCTTTGCAGCGGCTGTAGATCAGAATCTCTGCTTTCGCCTTGCCGTTCTTTGCTTCCTGGACAAGATTGGCAGCTGCGGAGTTGCCGTCAAAGGCTGCGACGATCGAAGGTCTTCTTTCAAAGATCTCATAGTTAAAGCTCTTATACGTACCCATACCGGAAGACTCCGTAGAGATGCGGATCTTCAGATTCTGCTCTTCGATGCGTTTGAGCTCTCTTGAACTGATGACGGTAGGTACCATGGCAAAGATTTCAAAGCCTTTGTCATTATGTTCGAGCACCCATTTCTCATAGCCGCTGATGCGATGACCAATCACAAGGAAATGCCTTGCAGGGTCCAGTGCATTCAGCAGCTTATGCAGCTGTACCAGGCCATCGTCCGTGATTCTGGTCGCACGCTTTTCGGTATTGAAGCTGCCGCCGGCAATGACAACGGGAATACGGTCTTTGGGAAGATCATCAACACGATCACCTAATGCTTCCTGTGTCGAGATACGGTCCATATTTGTACCAAGAGAGCGGTCAATACTGCTCTTTTCCATTTCTTTGATGAGTGCTTCTTCCATGGCGTCGCTGCCGCAGAATTCCTCAAACCTCTGCTGTTTGCGTGCAAATGCTTCCATGCTTGCACGAATCACTTCGCTTTCTGTTTCCTTCATGGCATGCATGTCTTCATTGCTGAGATCCAGCAGCTTTTCCAGTGAAAGCTGTTCATCAATGCAGGAAGTTCCATATAAAGCTGCGCCATCGGTTCCCTGTACACAGCGGATTCCGGCACGGATGTATTCACGCAGAGGATGTCCCTTCATCTGGTTCAGGTTATTCAGTCTGACGTTTGATGTAATCTGAAATTCCAGAACGATACCGTTATCTTTCAGCTCCTTCAGAAGTTTTCTTCCTTTGGGAGAAGTCAGCTTATGTGCATATAAGCCATGACCGATACGCATGATCGGCATCCTCTGATCCGGAAGCAGTGCATCTTTAACGCAGAGAATACTGTGACTCATGTTATCCTTCAGGGAATCATTTTCACCGGCATGGATACGAATGACAAAGTCCGGATCATCCTGAATCATATGCACGATCTCTCTGATCACAGGTTTGAGTTCGATGATGTCATTGATCTCTTCACCGACAAAGTCGCATCCTGCAACATAAGGATCATGTCTTGTAGCCTTGAGTACTTCAAGATTTTCAATGAGATAGTTATCACCGGGAATCTGATCCCTGACAATGGTCAGCGGAATTCTTCTTAATGCCGCAAGAAAACGGATGGTCACACCTGTTTCTCTTGTCACTGCAGGCATCACGGCATGTACCTGCTTTAACATGGCTATGGATTCCTTGCGTTTTACCAGCGTTGTATCGGAAATTTCGGCATAGGCAATGCCCTGTGCCTGATAAGCTCTTGCAATCCATAAAAGCTTATCCTGGAACAATGTATTGTAGGCATAATCCGGCTGTGATCTGTCTTTGAGCATCTGCCTGACAGCTGTTCTTATCTCTTCATCCGCAATGGCATCGATATTGCGCAGAGCAATGCGCTCTTCGCTTTCCTTTCCCTTCGTGAAGACATAGCGGTACAGGTATACCTTTTCCAGGTTGGTAAAGACGGCCTGACCATCCTTCATAATCGCTAATGAAGTTCTGATACGTGCAATATTCTCACTCATGTTCTCAGGGTTATTCAGAAGCAGGTCAGCGAAGTTGATGAAGGTATGATCATCAATGCGTCTGTTCTTGTATTTACCCTTCAGATCGCCTGTATCAATGCTCTGCTCCACTTCCGTACGCTGACGCATCAAAGCTTTCTGCTGGTGCAGTGTCAGTTTCAGACCAAGCTTCTTCACGTAGTAGAGAGGATAGCGGATCTGATGGACAATGCCCATGGCAATCAGAATCTCCGGACGCAGATTGCCGTTCATGTGGGTATGCAGGTCACTTCTGAACTTGTTGTCCTGCAGGATAAAGGTCTTGAAGATGGTCTTGGAAATATCTATGCGATAGTCCTTTGTCTGTGACATCAGTGTCTTGGCAATTGCGGAGACATTGGCTTTCATTTCCACACTGCCGTCGGGATAGATGTTTGCAACCTTGGTATTGCCTAAACGGAAGATGTAGATCAGACGGTTATTGATATCTACATATGCAGGCACATTGCCATAGGCTTCGATTAATCCCTTCTCATTGGTACGCAGCGGCAGACTGCAGAGAGAAGCAAAGTTGCGGATCAGATTGCCTGTATTATGATTCGGTGTTTCAAGAATAAAGGATACATTTTCTCCCTCTTTATCCAGAGTGACGATCATGTCCTTCTCACTGTCCAGACAGAAGCTGCCAAAGTAAGCCATAGAGATTCCTCCGTATATACGGAAATTATAGCGCATTCATGATTCTGATAGCTAATGGTCATTACATTGTAAAATCACTCATAAAGTCATAAACTACAATAGTTGTGTTGAAAACTTAAGGAGGAATTCCCATGATTGAAAAGATCAGTATTGCGGCAGCCGATATCGACCTGACGCTGATTGAAAAAGGACAGAATCTCAAACCCATTACACGTGCAGCGCTGGAACGTCTGCACAAGGAAGGTGTCAAGTTCGGTGTAGCAAGCGGCCGCCCTTTTGACCATCGTATGCTCGACCGTGCTGAAGAATGGGGACTTTCCTTCCCTCTCGACTTTGCGATTGGTCTGAACGGTGGTGATCTGTATGATGCATCTACCGGTGAAGTAGAACACTTCTACCGTCTGCCGAAGGAAACAGTGCGTGAAATCCTGACTTTCCTTGCTCCTCTGGATGTCAATTCCATCGTTTATGAAAACGGATATGATGTCGTACTGGCTACACGTATGGATGGCTTCATGCAGGCTTCCATCGAGCGCAACCACTCCACTGTCATCATCGGCGATATCGATCGTCTTTCCCGTTATGATACAGGCAAGATCGAAGTGCACTATACACCTGAAGTTGAACCTCTGGTGGAAGCAGCGATCAAGGCCAACCAGTCCGAAGACTGGATTGCCGTACATACCTTCATCGGCACGGTTGAATTCATGCATCCGCAGCTGAACAAGGGTACAGCCGTCAGGCGCTATGCCGAACTGCATCATGTTCCCATGAGTGAAGTTGCCGGTTTCGGTGATGAAGAGAACGATCTTGGTCTCATCAAGGAAGCAGGATGGGGTGTCTGCTTAAGCAATGGCTGTGATGCCTGCAAGGAAGCTGCTCAGGCAGTCACTGAATATTCTGTCTACGAAGATGGCTTCGGCAAGTATCTTTACGATCACTACTTCAAGGCTCCTTACGAGTACAAGGAAATCTGAAGAAAGGCAAAAGCCGCAGGCTGACGATCACTCATCAATCTGCGGCTTTTTCATATTTCTTATTCGATACCTGTCAGATCAAAGTCAGCCAGATACTGGGCAGCCTTTGCGCATACACCCTTGAGTGTATCCTCTTCAAACGGAGAGTTCAGACCTGCATTTGCGAGCAGTTCTGTGAATACTCTGGAGCCGCCCTGTTCTGTGTAAGCCATGTACTTCTTCCATGCGGCAGCACGGTCATCCTGAATCATGGACCAGAATTCCAGGGATACTGTCTGTGCCAGGCAGTAGTCGATGTAGTAGAACGGGCTGGAGTAGATGTGATGCTTCAGCTGCCAGTGTTCACCATCGGCATAGAACGGGATTTCGCCATCCAGCTTCATCCAGGGCATGTATACACCCATCAGTTCCTTCCATACACCATGACGCTCAGCCGGTGTCATTTCAGGCTTTTCATATACAACATGCTGGAAGTGGTCTACCAGTGTGCCGTAGGGAATGAATGTCAGTGCACCGGCCAGATGGGAATACAGGAACTTCTTAGCATCGGGACCGAAGAAGTCATCAGCCCAGCCTTCACCGAAGAATTCCATGGACATGGAATGAACTTCACATGCTTCCATGGAAGGCCACTGATAGGACAGCGGTACTCTTCTTCTGTTGACCCATGCTTCAAAAGCATGACCTGCTTCATGTGTCATAACCTCAACGTCACCCTGTGTGCCATTGAAGTTGGCAAAGATGAACGGTACTTCTTCATTGGGGATACCTGTGCAGTATCCGCCGCCTCTCTTGCCCTTTGTGGAGAGCAGATGCATCAGTTCACGACCGCGCATTGTACGGAAGAATTCGGATG
>JAZUHS010000234.1:0-11056 GCA_045641845.1 Bulleidia sp.
GAACAGATGCAGTGAAGCTGGATGTCTTACATGTAAAGCAGTTAGCCAGCTTGTGAGGTCTGCCTGTAGCATACAGGTCGTCAATAACATAAGTATGACCGCGGGCACTGCCATAGCTGATGGCAAAGCCATAGCCTTCGTACAGAGTCTTGATGTAAGGATTCTGTTCAGTGTACTCTACGACATCCGTATTGTCATTGTTCTTCATGTAGGATTCGTACTGAAGAGGGAACTTCTCTGCCCAGTCATCTGCCTTTGTTACAGTGATGCCTGTACCTGTAGCAGCTGTCTGGAACTTGTATTCCTTCTTCACGGGCTCAGTTGCAGAGGAATCTGCGCCTGAGGAATTTGCAGCACTGTTAGGTGCTGTTGATGCTGGTTTGCTGCAGCCTGCCAGCATTGCGCATGCTGCGGCAGTGGCAATCAGAGCCTTGATACTCTTATTGTAGTTCATAACCTTCTCCCTATAACTATGAAGCATAGTTTATATAACAATTATCTATGATGCTTACGGATAAGTCAAACCGTCCGTTATTCATATTAGGATTCATTTTCCCTTAATTTTAGAGAAGAATTTCATTATGCTGATAGCCGTCGAGACGATAATCCACACTGATTCTTTCACCGATCATTCTGATGGATACATCGGTTGCCTTCGTCATGTTTCTCAGCTCGCGATACGCCGCAATCATTTCTTTTGTGTATGAAGACGGATTATCGGATGTCAGGAAAACACCCCCGGTCAAAGCACACAGTTTGGCAAGAGCTTCCTTGCGCTTATCGCTGAGCTTAAGGTTCTCTGTACGCAGGAAGAAAACATCAGGATCATTGAGATATGCTCTGCCGTTCAGGGCACGTCTTGCGATCATGTTGCCAATGGCATTCTTAGTGGAAGGACGTTCACGATGGAACAGACGCATATAAACAGCATCATCCCAGTTCAATGTCACATCACAGCCGATCCTGCAGTAATCCACAATACCGAAAGCCGGCATGACCGGTACACCGCAGCCAAGAATCAGTTTATCGCCGCACCAGCTGCGCAGCAATTCCAGGGCTCTGTACATTCTGCCTGCTCTGCTTTCCTTCTCATTGCCATAAGGTGCTGCAGCATACAGGAAGTCCAGTTTCACCAGATCATAGCCCCAGTCATTAAGCACTGTATCAAAGACCTTCTGCAGATAAGCAATCACTTCGGGATGATCAATATCCAGAGCATAGAAACCGCTCCAGTTGCCTCCGGCAAACCATGGCTCCCCATCGACCTTCAGCAGCCAGTCAGGATGCTGGCTGACCAGTGCGGATTCCTTCTCCGCAGCAAACGGTGCCAGCCAGAGGCCGGCTCGATAGCCTGCTTCATGGATTTCATCCGCCATCTTCTTCATGCCATCCGGGAACTTTGTTTCATCCCCTTCCCAGTCACCGATCTTCTTTTCCCAGCCATCATCAATCTGGAACAGATCATCTGCTTCAAAGATTTCTCGGCAGCCGGAAAGATCTACAAGAATTGCCTTCTCATCAATCTTCTGATAGCGGTTATACCAGCTGGAATAACCGCAGAGCTTTACCTGTGTACGCGGATGAATATTCATTTCCTGAAACCAGGCATCATATACCTGTTCCAGTGTTCCATCCGCATAGAAAAGATCAAAGATCGGATATTCACCATCTGCCCTTACCCCGCTGCAGTCCTTTTCAAAAGTCAGGGTTTCGCCATTGCAGTCTAGCGTCATCATCGTATAGCCTGCTCTTTCATCCAATGAGGCAAACAGACGGCAAAAGCCGCCACGGCGCAGCACACACCAGGAAAAACCATGCAGAACACCGTTCTTTTCCGGATAATCGACAAAGTGATAATCACCATAACGGTCAAAGCCGAAACGATCATTGAGAATTCCTGGCACATGCTTCAGACCGCGGATCTTATCGCTATAGGTATATTCCCCACACTGCGTCCAGGTCTGATAGCCGTTGATGAAAATCTGTTCATGATGAGAAACCGGAATCTGCATGACACCAATCACTTTGCCGATAACATGATCGCCAAGATCTGCACGAACATGCAGAACGTTGTTCAAAGGACCGCTGCCGTTTGCCAGTGTTTCACCATCTTTATCCGTTACAGACCAGTCAAGATGCATTAGTTCCTCTCTTTCCGCGCTTTCAGAGCAAGCGCGATTTCATTGCTCTTATCATCCGTCAGAATGAACTTTCTGCGGAATACGTACATTGCCAGCAGAAGACCGGCAAAAGGCAGCACCGTCATCATCAGACGAAGACCCATCAGAGTTGACGCGGACTGTTCTACAATCATGCCTTCGGTATCACTGTTACCGACAAGACCGATCAGATCCAGACCTACGCCGGTCAGGAAAACAGCAAAGCCGGAAGCAGCCTTAACGACAAATGTCTGCATGGAGAAAATCACAGACTCTTCACGATGACCTGTCTTCAGTTCGCCATAGTCTACGGATGCAGACAGGAAGACCGTTGTCAGTACTGTAAGAATACCGTTGCCCATGAAGATCAGAAGACCCGGAATCAGCAGCATTATCAGTGAATCCGCCAAGCCAAGCAGACACTCTGCCAACAGAATCGCATAGCCGATGACAGCTGCAATCAGACACATATTGAAGATCTGCGTATTGCCGAACTTCTTTCTTAACAGCGGATAGCAGATCATCATGCCGAGAATCTGGGAAGCACCGCCGACCGTGGTAAACAGAGTATAAGTACCCTGCCAGCCGGCACCGCCGATATCATATTTGAAGAAATAGATGATCAGGTTGGAAGTGATATACAGAGCACAGTTGATCAGAATGATAGTCACAACCGTAACCATGGCCTGATCATTGGCAAACAAGGAAGCAAACATTTCCTTTACACTTGTTGTCTGCATTTCATTCTGTGTGCTTTCTTCCCTGAGTTCCTTTACGCAGATGACTTCCGCAAGCACAAACAGCACAGCTACGATTAAAGCAATACGTGAGAAACCAAGACGTTCATTGACTGTGCCATTTGCCATCCTGCCGCCAAGAGCCGCAACAGCCATTACGGTGAATACAGTAATCAGCGCATTGCCTACACCGGCACATGTACGGCCGACAACTGAAAGGCTTTCACGATCTTTAGGATTATCCGTCACAGCAGGAATCATGGACCAGTACGGGATATCCATCATCGTATAGGTCATGCCCCAGAGAATATAGATCACTGCAAAATAAACCATCAGACCGGTTCCGGCAAGGTTCGGCGCGGAAAACAGTGCATACAGAACCAGGGCATTCAGCACCGTACCTGTAAACAGCCAGGGACGGAAACGTCCGAAACGGGAACGGGTCTTGGCAACAAGCACACCCATGAAAGGATCGTTGGCCGCGTCAAAGACGCGGGCGAGCATCAGGATCAGACCTACGAAGGAAGCCTTCAGACCCAGAATATCCTGGTAGTAATACATGACATAAGAAGCACTCAGGGCATATACCATGTCCTTGCCCACGGCACCAAGACCATAGGCTGCTGTCTGTTTCTTTGTGAATTTCATATTAGTTCTCCTTCACAACAGGAAGGACAAATCTTGCCGTTCCTGCTGCCGCTGCTGTAATTTCAATCACTGCTTCACCGGCTTCCCCGGTTGTTCTTATATAAGTGCCGCCCATACCGCCTTCGGCTGTGAACACTTCCGGACCGACGATTTCCACCGGACCGCTGACCTTCACCTGCACCGGCAGCTGCGCATAGGAAGCAACTCTGTCATTGGCATCCAGAATGCGTACACGGAAGGCTGCCATATCATAGGTATCTCCTTCATGAAGCTCCTGATGGGAGCACTTCACTTCCAGATGCAGATCGGTATTCGGCGTACATAAGACTGTCTTTACCGGCTGTCCATCCCTGATCGCTTCAAACTTCCACACAACCGCATCACCGCCCCAGGAACCGACATACTTGCCAAACAAGGCTACACCATCTTCATACTTCATATGATAGCGAAGCATGACCCAGGCCAGCTTTGCCGTATACTCCAGAGGAAGATTGGCAGCACCATATCTGCCTGCTGCCTTCAGACAGTCATGAATCAGTTCTTCCTTGCGGCCGCTGAAACCTTCATTTGTCTTGAGAAGATCACCGATCATGTCATCAATCAGCACAGGGCCATGTTTCAGACCGCTGTAGCCCTTTGAAGTAAAGGATGCGACAAAGTCATCATTCTTATAAAGCCGCACTTCATCCGCGTTGGTAAAGGCATATACACCCGGGATATTGCCGGCCGGATAATCACCGATATCCATCGGTGAACCGATTTCCAGCACCGGTTCCTCATCTGCCTGCGAACTGTACAGAGCTGCAGCCAGCTTGGGATTGCGGAAGCTGTCCATGACACCGTGATAGCAGATGCGGTCACCCGAACCGAAATCCTTATGGGTCGCATAGTCAAACATACACCACTGGAAACAGCCGATATGATCCCCATCCGCCATTGCATCATTCAGTACTCGAGCATGACGCAGCGCCTGATCCTGACGATGCTGCCAGGAGTCGAAGGATTTGGTCGGAAACATATGACCATTGGCTTCCGTAATGAGCAGAGGATGATCGGTATTCTTCAGAACATCCTTCTTTTTCTTTGCCCCTGGCGTTTCGCCATTATGAGAGAAATCGTTATAGCCATAGATATCTTCCAGAAGCGAACTCTTTTCCAGATATCTTACACCGCTGGTTGGTCTTGTCGGATCAAGTCTTCTGGCTATGTCATTGGTGGCACGATAGAATTCATCATCATCCATGGATTCATTGATACGCACGCCCCAGATGACAATCGAAGGATGATTTCTGTACTGCAGAACCATTTCCTTGGTATTCTCCACCGCCTGCTTCTTCCAGCTGCGATCCCCTATATGCTGCCAGCCGGGAATCTCGGTAAATACCAGCAGACCCAGACGATCGCATGCATCGATAAAGGAATGCGCATCGGGATAATGCGATGTACGTACTGCATTCACCTTCAGTTCTTCCTTGAGAATTCTTGCATCTTCCGCCTGCAGTGCTGCCGGTACGGCATAGCCTGCATAAGGGTAGCACTGATGACGGTTAAGACCCTCAATGAAGTACGGTCTGCCATTCAGCAGGAATCCATTATCCGTAATCTTCACGGTTCTGAAACCGAAGGTATATTCCTGTTCATCACCGCTTTCTTCATCGACACTGATGATGGCATGATACAGATTTGGTGTTTCAGGACTCCAGACATCCGCACCGGGAACGTGCAGTTCCAATGACTGCTGGCCGGGGTTTGCTTTAGCAAACGCAACCGCCTTGCCCTGCGCATCAAGAATTCTGACAGTCCAGCCTGTCCCCTTTGCATTGCCGTCAAGCTTAACATCCATATGCACGGTTTCAAGATCAGGTGTATAGATGAAGACATCACGGATCATTAAGGCCGGACGGTCATCGATCACAACATCACGGTACAGACCGCCATAGGTCAGATAGTCAATAACAAACCCAAACGGAGGAACGTTGCTGTTTTCGGTAGAATCCAGGCGTACGGCGATGACATTGTCTTCACCATAGCGGATCAGATCCGTAATCTCGTGACGGAAGGAAGTATAGCCGCAGGCATGATGCATGATCTTTTCATCATTGAACCAGACATCTGCTATATGCGCGGCGCCATCAAACTGCAGAAAGCGTCTTCTGCCGTCATTTTCTTCAAAATGCAGTATCTTTCGATAACCTGAAATCATCTGATAGGAAGAGGAATCCGCATAATGCAGAGGCACTTCCTTCACTGTATGCGGCAGACGTACCGTCATGCCATGTACTGTCCCGCTGCGGAATTCCTCGCTCCATTCAGGCGTGAATTCCCAGCTGCTGTTGATTGTTGTTTTCATAATTATTCAGCTCCGATACCATCCATAATGATATCCATCATGCTGGACAGAGCATCCTGATACTGAATGCCTTCTGTAACCAGCTGATCCGTAGAAACAAAGGACTGGAAAGCGGAAGTGACGATCATGCGCAGAACACGAAGATCCACAGTGCTGCGGATTTCACCGGCAGCGATGCCGTTTTCCAGCAGCGTGATGACCGGATCCCAGTTGGTTTCAAGATGACGCATCAGTACAGCATATACTGCCGGCATCTTTGTATTCAGATCTGCAAGCATGCGGAAGTCAATCAGCATATACTGCTCCGGCATGGCAATCATAATCTTTCTGATCTTCTCTCTGATCGGCAGATCAGACATGGCAATCTCACGCTTGTTGGCGTGAATCGCATCAAAGCCGTAATTCAGAAGCGCAATCATCAGTTCTTCCTTGGAATCAAAAAACTGATAGATTGTCTTCTTGGCAATATGCATGCTGCTGGCAATATCCTGAATTGTGAACTTCAGACCTCTCTTGCGGAATTCCTCCGTCGCTGTCTGAAGAATGTCTTCTTTTGTAATTGTAGCCATTGGAAACTATCCCCTCTTCCGTTAGTTTCCATGCTATCAGAGTGAAACCGCTTACGCAACTTAATCGACAAGAAAAAAAGAGAATCCCAGAGGATTCTCCGATCAGTGCTTACAGCAGATTTCCCTTCTTCATGTAATGCTTGATGATAACAGTGATAATGCCTGCCGCAAGATCCACTTCATCATTGCATACTACATACTTGTACTCGGAAGCCTGTTCCAGTTCCGCAGCTGCCTTGGCCAGACGCTGCTGGATGATTTCTTCTGCTTCCGTACCACGGCCGCGCAGTCTCTTTTCGAGTTCTTCCATGCTCGGCGGTACCAGGAAGATTGTAAGTGCATCCGGTCTCTTCTTTCTGACCTGATCAGCACCCTGCACTTCAATTTCCAGCAGAACGTTTCTGCCCTGTTCACGAAGTTCTTCCACTGCATCTGCGGGTGTACCGTAATAGTTGCCTACATATTCCGCGCATTCCAGCAGTTTACCGTGATCACGGGCATCTTCGAACTGCTCACGTGTTACGAAACGGTAATTAACACCGTCAACTTCGCCGGGACGCATCTTGCGTGTTGTCATGGATACGGAATAAGAAAGCTTCAGCTCCGGATCTTCCATAATCTTTTTCACAACAGTTCCCTTGCCTGTACCGGCAGGTCCGCTCAGTACGATCAGTAATCCTTTTCCGCTCATTTCAATTCCCTCACTTGCTATGTTAATAGGGTATGCGTTTTGAACAGAATAGTCAATCTGTTATAATACTGCGGACGAGGTAAATCACTATGGCACTTGACGGTATTCTTCTCAGCAAAATCATTCCTGAAATCGCAGCAGCGGTCCCCATGCGCATCCAGAAAATCTGGCAGATTTCCAATACCGAAATTCTGTTTCAGACACATGGTCCGCTGGGCAAGAAACAGATGCTGGTCTCCTGCCATTCCGTATATAACCGCCTGCTGTTTACTAACCGCAGCTATCCTACCCCCGCCGAACCCGGCAATTTCGTCATGGTTCTGCGCAAGTATCTGGAAGGCGGCATCATTGAGGAAATCACACAGGCGGGTCTTGACCGCTGGTGCACGCTGAAGATCAGACGTCATAACGAAATCGGTGATCTTGAATATCTTCGTGTCGTCATTGAACTGATGGGCAAGTATGCCAATGTCATTCTGATCTCTTCCGAAGGAAAGATCATTGATGCCCTCAAGCGTATTCCGCCCTTTGAAAACAACCGCCGTACCGTCCATCCCGGTGCCATGTTTGATCCGACACCTGCTCAGGACAAGAAAGATCCCTTTGTTGATCAGATCGTAGATCCGGAAGTATCCCTGACTAAGCAGTTCTCCGGTTTCTCCCCTTTCCTGGCTAAGGAAGTGGAACTGCGCATGGCACGAGGCGAAAGCTTTGCGGATATCATGAAACAGATCAGGGACAGCCGCAGTCTGTATGTCGCTAACGGCGGCAATGAAGCAGTCTTCCATTGTCTGCCTCTGACGGCACAGAATGAGTATCTGGAGTATCCTCTGTTTGAAGGCTTTGATGTTCTGTATTATCACAAGGAAGAAAAAGAGCGCATCAAGCAGATCAGCGGTGACATCTATCACTTTGTCAACCGTTCCCTCAAGCATCAGCAGCAGAAGCTGCCGCGTCTTCTGAAGGAATATGATTCCGCGCTGGATTGCGACAAGTACCGTGAATACGGCGATCTGCTGTATACCTACAACATCACGGATACCAAAGGCATGCGTGAGATTGTCCTGCAGAGCTTTGAAGATGAAAGCGATGTGCGTATTCCTCTGGATCCGCGTCTGGATGGCCGCCGCAATGCCGAGAAATGCTACCAGCGCTACAGCAAGCTCAAGAAAGGTCAGATCTACCTGCAGGAACAGATCACGCTCACAGAGAATGAAATCAGCTATTTCCAGGGTCTTCTCGAACAGCTGGACCAGGCTGACTTCGATACTGCCAGCGAAATCCGCGAGGAACTGATCCGCCTTGGTTATATCAAGGAAAAGGCAGGAAACAGAAAAAAGAAAAAGAAGAAGGAAACCGGTCCGAAGATCACAACCATTACGGCCTCTTCCGGCATCCGCATCTCCTTCGGCCGCAATAACCTGCAGAACGATGCTCTGACATGGCACACAGCCCGCCGCAATGAAATCTGGATGCACGCCAAGGATTATCATGGCGCGCATGTCGTCATTCATGATGAGCATCCGGATGAAGATACCATTCGTCTGGCCGCAAATATCGCTGCCTACTATTCCGCCGGCAGACAGTCCTCTTCCGTACCGGTCAACTGGTGCCCGGTCCGCAATCTGAAAAAAATACCCGGCGCAAAACCGGGTATGGTACAGCTCGGTTCGTATCGTACGATCTACATCGATCCCAATCCCCAGCAGCTGCAGGAATATCACTTAGCGGACTGATTGTTCTTTTCCGCAATGCCCTTGAGCTTGTTGACTTCAAAGCTGCGCAGACGTCTGTATTCGCCCTGTCGCAGATTGCCAAGTTCAAGGAAGGCATATGCAATTCGATTCAGTCTCTTTACCTTTGTATGGAAGAATTCCATCATGCGCCTTACTTCACGATTACGTCCTTCCTGGATCGTAATCTGAAGTGTGGTGCTGTTTTTCTTTTCGCTTCTCTGCATCAGATATACTTCAGCAGGAAGTGTACGGCCATCTTCCAGATTAATGCCTCTTTCCAGCATGCGGATCATTTCATCCGTAATTACACCTTCCACAACAACTTCATATGTCTTGCGGATATGGTTGCGCGGATGCATCATCAGGTTGGCGAATTCACCATCATTTGTCATGATCAGAAGACCTGTCGTCTCATAGTCCAGTCTTCCTACCGGGAAGATTCTTTCCTTCACATCAGGGAAGCAGCTCATGACCGTCTGTCTGTCCTTTTCATCCTTGACGGAACAGATCACACGCTTCGGCTTATTGAGCAGATAATATACCTTTTCTTCACGCTGCAGCGGCTTGCCGTTGACAACGACTTCATCTTCAGGTGAAACCTGTACACCCATTTCCGTTACAACCTGACCATTGACCTTGACACGTCCTTCTTTGATCAGTTCTTCTGCTTTTCTTCGGGAGGCAATGCCTGCCTGTGCGATTACTTTCTGCAGTCTTTCCATAGTTTTCGTATTCCTCCTTAATGGCGGTTCTGGGTGTTTCCCCAGAAAGCGCTGCCTGCCTTTGAATAATCATTGCAGATCATCACCGGAATACGCGCATACTTCGCATTTTCCTCTGCCAGAATACTGCAGGCACTCAGTCGCTTCCGCCCATCTACACATTCATAATAGCCATCACATGCATTGACATGTACAGCAATGGCAATTCCCCTGGTACGGATACTGTCGATCAGCATCTGTCCGGGTTCTTCATATTCATATCTGATATCCGCAAGCGGAACAATCGTATTAATCATAAATCCTCATTTCTCAAATACAGCGCTCATTCTAGCATCCGAAAGCGCATTTGAAAACAGGCTGTCACGGTATGACAGCCTGCTATTTGACATATAAGACAGAAGAAACTCTGAATACTGCATGTTCCTTCAGAAAGGCATCCGCACTGACAATATGATCTGTCTTGCCATAGACCGCATTGTAAAGCTGAATACGACCACCCTTCAGCACACGGTATGCCGCATAATGTGCACCGCTGCGATGGTTATACAGCAGAATCCCTGCTCTGCTGCGGGGAATCAGATAATTCGTCAGCGTATCGGAAGGCAGTGAACGATGCACCTTGATCCCCTGCTTATGCAGCCATAGCTGCAGCAGCACTTCATTCTGACCCATCACCTGGCCAAGAATCGCATTTTTCTCCAGACCTTCCTTGCATTCCTGCATAGTCATCTCTCTGCCCAGAATCTTCAGAAGATTATAGGCAGCGATCCAGCCGCATCCTTTGGCTTTGGAATCAAACCAGCCGAAGGGAACCTGCTGTGTCAGTCCCTGATTGATGATCATTCCCTCCTGATCAAAGGCCGCATTGGGAATCAATGCCCGCATCGGTTCCAACAGACGCTGATAACCAGTACCTTTTCGGTAGTACATACAGGCATTCATTGCCTTGGCTGCATTCCCGCCGGCATACCTGCAGGTAATTCGCTGCGGCTTATGAATCTTGATTGCACGCTCCGTCAGAAAGGAAATGCATCTGACCTTGCTTTCATAGGCTACTCTGCCGCAGAACTGCACATCAATACCGGTTTCCTGTGCACTGAGCTTTCGCTGGGAAGCATAGGCAATCGGCTGATCGTCTTCAAGTACAAAATAGCCAGCTGCCGATCCGGCTGCTGAAGTGAAGAAGTCATCAGGCAGAAGCTTTCGATACACCTCTTCAAATTCCGGATACTTCCATGCATTGGCCAGCAGTTCGCATCTGATCACAGATATTCCTCAACATTCGGCTCACTGAGCTTGATGAAACGAAGTGCCTTGCGGAGCAGTCTTGCATCATCCGCATAAGTCAGAGCAGCCATAGCCTGTACAGGTCTGACCCACTTCATCTCTGTAACTTCGCTCTCCTGAACATTCTCATCAAAGTCGGAGGCCAAGCGGTCTTAGG
>JAZUHS010000235.1:0-12854 GCA_045641845.1 Bulleidia sp.
TGAAGGCAAGCAGAAGAGTATTGCAAGAATGTTCAATTACGCTGCAGGTACAGTCGCAGCTGTTAAGATGACTCCTAATGGCGGCGGTATTTACCTGGCAGAAGAAACAGATACACAGACAGTTGTACTGAGCTGTGATACTGATGGTGCTGTGATTTATGTATCTCTGGATGAAGGTGAAACATTCAACGAATACAACGCTGAAACTCCGATCGTTCTGAATAAGGGCTTCGGTACACAGAAGGTTACTGCTTATGCTGTTAAGGAAGGCTATAAGAACAGTGCTGTTGTAACACGTACATTCACAGAACGTGAAAATGAAGAGTATTCTCTGTACTTCGGTCAGATTCACTCTCATACATCCTATTCCGATGGTGCCGGTACTGCGGATGATGCCTTTGCCCATGCATCCGGTCTTAACGAATCCTACAACATCGATTACCTGGCAGTAACTGATCACTCCAACTCCTTCGATAATGCCGGTTCCGCTTCTATTACAGATGGTTCCATGAGCTCCGAATGGGTAGAAGGTCATGAACTTGCCAGAAAGTATACTTCCGATGATTTCGTTGGTATCTTCGGTTACGAAATGACATGGTCCAATGGTCTGGGTCATATCAATACATTTAATACAGATGGTTTCCAGAGCCGTACACAGTCCGAATACGGTACATATGCAACAGCTCTGCAGAACTACTATGCAACATTGAAGACAGTCGGTGACTCTTTGAGCCAGTTCAACCATCCCGGTACTACATTCGGTGATTTCAGTGATTTCTCCTACTATGATGAAGAAATCGATAATCTGATCACATTGATCGAAGTAGGTAACGGTGAAGGTGCAATCGGTTCTTCCGGCTACTTCCCTTCTTATGAATACTACACAAGAGCTCTGGATAAGGGCTGGCATGTAGCTCCTTCCAACAACCAGGATAACCATAAGGGCAACTGGGGTGATTCCAACACAGGCCGTACAGTTGTACTGGCTGACTCTCTGACAGAAGAGAATATCTATGATGCATTCCGCAATTACCGTGTATACGCTGCTGAAGATGTAAACCTTGAAATCAGCTATACACTGGACGGCAATGTCATGGGTACAATTCTGGAAGCAGATGGTGCGGAAGAAAGAACTGCAGTGGTAACTCTGAAGGATTCTGACGATGAAGGTACTGCTAAGGTACAGATCATTGTTAACGGCGGTCTGGCTGCTGCGACTAAGGATGTTGCTTATGGTGAAACAGCTGAATTCAAGCTGCCCGGCGGCTATTCCTACTACTATGTAAAGGTTACTCAGGCTGATGGCAATATTGCTGTTACAGCTCCTGTTTGGGCAGGCAGCGTTGAAGCTGTAGGTATTTCCTCCTTCAAGACATCTGCTGCTCTGGCTGTTCAGAACCGTGCTCTGGATCTGAATGTTGATCTTTACAATAACGAAACCAAGCCTCTGGAAGTTTCTGAAATTAAGTTCACTCTGGAAAGTGCTGACGGCACTGTCATCAAGTCTCTCAAGGGTGAAGAACTGGAAGCTGCAGGTCTCAATAAGATTGCTAAGCTTTCCACTGGTTCCTATTCCTTCGATTACACATATGGCGGACTTGGCAATACTGACTTCTATGTCACTGTCACAGGTACACTGGATGGTGTTGAAAAGTCCTATACAGAAAAGCTGACACTGAACTATGTTGCTGAAAACATGGTTACCAATGTTGTTGTGGATGGTACTCATTACAATGACTATGTAACAGGCTACTATGGCGGCAACATGTCCAACTTCACAGCTCTGGCTGCAGATGAATCTATCCTGGTAACAATTGCCGGAAACGATAAGGATCCTGCTGATCGTTCTCTGACAAAGGAAGAATGGGAAGATCTGCTGAGTGACTGTGCAATGCTGATTGTTTCTGCTCCTGCAAGAAACAAGGGTACAGCAAATGCCGGAGACTACCATGCTGCTCCGTTTGAAGACTGGTTCCTTGAACTGGTTACAGAATATGTAAACAACGGCGGTAATCTGATTGTCTGCGGTCTGGCTGACTATCAGGATACAAAGGCCGGTTCTGCAGAAGGACATATCTCCGCACAGGTCAATAAGGTACTCGCAGCTGCCGGTTCCACAATGTCTGTGAACGATGATGAAGCTTATGACACAGTCCACAATGGCGGTCAGGCATATCGTCTGTATCCGGAAACATTCAATATGGATTCCAAGTGGCTTGATGGTGTCATTGCTCCGACAGAAGGTGAAACAGGCGATCATCAGAAATACAGCCAGTACAGCGGTGCTACTGTAAATGCCGGTGAAGGTTCTGCCCTGGTATGCGGTTTTGATACAACTTATTCTGTTGACTCTGACCGTGACGGTGTCGGAAATACTTCCGAAAAGGACAGCACAGGCTATACAGTTGTAACTCCTGCAGGCAGTGCCGTATTCCTTGCTTCTGAAGAAACAAAGGCAGGCGGTACTATCTTCGCAGCCGGCGGCGTATTCGTTTCCGACTTCGAAGTATCCTATGAACTGGATAACATCTGGGATCTTCCTTATGCCAATACAACAATTGCCCGCAACATCCTCAAGGCAATCAAGACAGAACTTCCTCTGAGCACAATCGAGGAAGTACGTGAAGTTGCCAACACAGGTGCTGAAGGCGATGTCTTCCGTGTACAGGGCTATGTCACAGCCGGTACTGCAAATCCTGATAATGCATTCTTCGACTGCATCTACATCCAGGATGAAACTGCCGGTATCGATATCTTCCCGTATGCTGAAAGCGGTCTGGAACTTGGTACAAAGGTAGAAGTAGTCGGTTATGTAGACAGCTACCAGGGTGATCTGGAACTGAAGGTCATCAGCACTAAGGTACTGGATGATGAACCTCAGCTGGTTGAACCTGAACTGATGTCTGCTAAGGATGCAATGGATTATGCAGCTAACGGCGGCCGTCTGATCAAGGTAGAAGGTACAGTCAAGGAAGGCAGCGTATATTACAATGCCGATGGTACACTGGCTCAGATTGAAGTTACTGATGAAGAAGGCAATGATGCTGTTGTCTTCATCGATGGCTATATCCGTTCCGGTACAACCGGTGAAAATACACTGGCTGATGAAATTCAGGCAGGTGACAGAGTATCCGCAGTTGGTGTTCTGTACATGCATCCTGAAGTATTCGTTGAAGGTGTAACAGATAATGTTCCTGTTCTGCGTGTCCGCAATACTGATGAAATCGTGAAGCTGGAAGATGTCATCACAGTTATGGTTGGTGATGATACACTGGCAGAAGATCAGTATGTTATTGATGAAAACGGTAACGTTGTCATCAATGAAGATTATATTGCAGGTCTTGAACCCGGTACTTATACAGTGATTGTCACAAAGAACGGCAAGAGAACTGTATCCGAACTGGTTGTTGAAGAACCTGAGCAGCCTGAGGAACCCGAAGAGCCTAAGGATCCTGAAGAACCTGAAAATCCTGAGGATCCTGAAGATCCTAGAGAACCTGAGGAACAGCCTGAGAATCCGGAAGTTAAGCCGGATACTCCTGAAACACCTGATCAGCCTGTTAAGCCGGAAGAACCCGTTAAGCCTGGCAAGCCGAATAATGGTGTGAATACAGGTGATATCTTCAATGGCGGCGTTCTGGGCGGTATGATGGCCGGTGCTGCAGCACTGGCAGCTGCTCTGTGGTTTGCACTGAAGAAGCACTAAGCTGATATCTTAAGCAACAGAAGCGGAGACTCTGCATAAGAGCTCCGCTTTTTAGCTTATCCTGCGCAAATGAAAAGGAGTGATATTGTCATCACTCCTCATGGAATCAATGTGTCGGGGCACCGGCGAAATTCAGTGTGTAATCCTTCTCGCTGTGGTCTGCCAGCAGTTCTGCCGCAGCCAGCATGGCCCTGCCATAGACTTCCGGGAAGGAAGAACTGATGGTTGAAGAAGGATCATGCTTCAGCGGCAGTGCTTTCTTTTCAAGATTCAGAACACCGGAATAGGACTTGTTGATGAGCATCATTCCGGAGAACTTGTGCTTCATCTTCATCAGGTTTTCAAACTGATAGAAGACTTTGTATTTCAGCTGTGAAGGGGAAAGCAGTCTGGTGAAGAAGGCAGTATCTGCACCTGTCTGTATCAGCTTTTTCAGGGAAAGATCAAGATCGAATACTTCCTTGAACATCTCGTGATACATGCATCCAAGCTTTCTGCGGCATTGTGCAGATACACGCAGATACTTGTATACGTCATATGTACTTGTATCACGTCCGCGCTGATTCAGCATCCAGACGTCAATTTCACCTTCCATGGAAACATGCAGAACACCTTCGTTCTCGCCGGTTTCTTCTGCTGTTTTTCTGGCTGCAGCGCAGATCAGCGGATGAGCTTCACGATCCAGTGCATAGTGGCACAGGAAACCGAGGAAGTAGCTCTTCAGATCTGTATCATTATCAGAATAACGATCAAAGAAGGGCAGGAAGAGATCCTGTTTTTCATCATGCATCAGACTGCCGTAGCTGTTCAGGTTTCCGGGCAGGATGGAACCTCCGGAAAAGAGAAGGAGATCCGGCCCCTGCGAACCAAGCAGAAACATATTCATATTTGTGATGCTCTTTTTCAGACCATCACTGAGTCGCACATATACTTCCTGTGCGAAGATTGTATGTGTGGTTGCGGCAGGCATATCAGAAACGCTCTTCTACAGCCTTGATCTTTGCCGCAAGACCGCTGATCTTGTTCAGAGGCAGAGAACAGATACCGACACGGATACCGTGGTTTACGGCAACGGTGTAGATGTGTTCAGCCATCAGTGCTTCATGGACTCTGGAACGTGTTTCGTTGTCACTGAAGCGAAGGGATACAAAGAAACCTTCCTTATAAGGGTAGAGATCCAGACCGCATTCAGCTGCTTCCTTCAGGAAGAGATCGGATCTCTGCTTCATCAATGTCACATAATGTTCCTTTTCGGCAAGGTATGCCTGACGGTCTTCTTTGACCAGCCAGGAGAAATTGATCATGGCTGCATTGGGAATGCTGGACCATGTTGCTCGTGCCTTCTTTTCAACAACAATCTCTACTTCACGGACTGCTTCCGGCTGCTGTGCGATCATGATACCGGCACCGCAGCGAAGACCATAGGAAGTCAATGTCTTGGAACAGCTGAAGGCAACATAGACAAGGACATTGTCGCTGATGTCATTCCATAGGTTCATATAGGCATGAGACTGCTCATTGTCGTAGGCAAAGTCAATATAGGCAATATCATCAATCAGGATGACACTGTGTGTTCTGGATACTTCATTGCAGAAAGCAATCAGTTCCTTCCATTCCTGCATCGTCATGGAATATCCTGTCGGATTATGGCAGGGATCATTGACGAGAAGGACAATACGGTCCTGTTTCTTCATGACTTCCTGTACTTTTTCCTTTACGGAATTCAGGTTGAAGCTGTTGCCGTCAAACATCTCATAGTTCAGAAGACTGATGTTGTTTTCGGAAGCCATGAGCTTGTAGGAACTCCAGGCAATGTTCGGACCGATCATAGTTTCACCCGGATCCAGGAAAGCGGTAAAGGCAGTGGAAACAGCACCCGTTCCGCCAGGGGTGGCGATCACACTGTGCGGGAGTCTGACATCAGCACACTGTGTAACCCATTCCCATACATCTTCGCGGAAGTCGGGATTGCCTCTGTAGCTGGATGCATAGGCAGCCTTGATGCGATGATCAATCGCATCATAGTGATCGAATACAGTATCAAAGGCTGTCAGCTTTTCATCTTCACCATACAGAGAACCGATGGTTGCATCAATGACATTGTCGGCACCGATCTTCTGTTTATCTGCTTTTGCTTTTGCGACAACGGAAATGACAGCATCAACAAGCGGTGTAAGATCTGCGGATTTTCTGGTAAATGACATGTATACTTCCTCCCTCACTGTTTGAAAATGTAGGATCCGACACGTACCATTGTGCTTCCGCAGGCAATAGCGATCGGGTAGTCGCTGCTCATACCTAATGAAAGAGTATGAATGTCTTCTTCAGGAAACTTTCTTTTCAGAGCTTCAAACAGAGCATATGCCTGCATGAATACTTCCTGAATACGATTCTGATCATCCGTGTGCGGTCCCATTGCCATGATGCCGCATAAATGAATATGGGGATACTGGCTGAGGGAACGGATGAAGTCTTCCGCATTCTCTGCAGAAAGACCGGTTTTGTTGGTATCTTCATCAGCCAGATGGAATTCCGCAAGAACATCTACTGTCTTATCAATACGGACACATTCCTTTTCAATGACCTTTGCCAGTTCGGCAGAATCCAGAGACTGGATGCAGTCAATATAAGGAAGAATCTGTCTGACTTTATTGCGCTGCAGATGACCGATGAACTGCCAGCGGATATCCGCAGGCAGATTCTGTGCTTTCTTCACCAGTTCCACAGCATGGTTTTCACCGAATATACGAGCGCCTGCTTCATAGCAGACACGGATTTCTTCTTCGCTTCGCTTCTTGGAAACGACACACAGTTCTACGGCATCACCGCAGGCTGCTTTAACTTTTTCGTAATTTTCCCTGATCATGTCGACTATTATATCACTCGCATCTGATGACGATGCAGTGTACGCATTAAGACTGGATAAAAGATTTCAGGCATAGGTATAAGAAAAGCTTCTGCTGTATGCAGCAGAAGCCTGAATGTTATTTCAGATGAATCGGAAGTTTGTCCTGTGCTACGATCAGCTTTCTGGAAGTCAGAATCGGAATCATGATATTGAAGACAGCAGTCATCAGAATGACTTCAATCGGCAGCATCATTGTATTCTTAGTCAGACTCTTTGCCAGATAGTAGAGGTAGCCCTTGGAGTAAAGCATTGCACTCCAGATGGAACCCATGACAACATTGACGAACATGTTTACGATCAGCTTGGCTCCGGCAAGACGCAGAACAGTAATGCGCTTGCGATAAAGGAACAGAGCATAGACCAGACCGCCGGCCATGGAAGAAATTGTGTATCCGAAGAAGAACGGTCCGCTGGGGAACAGCATGAAACCGAGGATGTCAGTGACGAAACCGCTCACAACTGCAGCAACAGGACCGATAATCGCTGCTTCTACAGAGGTGAAGAGAAAGGATAGACCGATACGGAGATTTTCTCCGACAGGGATGTAGAAACCAGAAACGATCGTCTTCATGGCAACGAAGGCAGCAATCAGGGCAAGATAGCGAACATTGCTGAGCTTCTCTGCTGAGGAACGCCAGTAGTCTTTGTTGAACATGTGTACCCTCCTTGCATTTTCTATAATAAAAATGCAATAGGTAAGATAACACAGCACAATTCATCACACAAGAAAAATACTATTATTAACACTTGTGATACAATACGGGCATGGCAAAACTGATAACAACATGCGGCAGCATGAACGAAATACAGGAACTGATCAATGCCGGAGCAGATGTACTTGCTTTTGCTCTGGATGGTTCTGCCTTCAGTACTCTGCCGGGACTGAAGCTCAATGAAGTCGAAAAAGCTGTTGAAGCTGTGCACACAGCCGGCGGAGAAATTCAGATTCTGATGAACCGTCTGTTCATGCAGAAGGAGATTACAGATGCGCAGAAGGCACTGGATTGCGTGATGCGTGCAGGTGCGGATGCGGCTGTGTTCGCTGATCCGGGACTTCTCAATTACGGGCTGAAGCATGGTTATGCTTCCCGTATGATCTATCGTTCGGAAACAATGACTACTTCAGCACAGGATGTGCAGTGGTACATGCACCTGCATCTGAAGGGAGTTACGGTATCACCACTGTTAACGGAAGAAGAAATCAAGACGATTGCGGAAAGCTGCGGAAGCTGCGTCATGATGGCTCATGGCTATCTGCCTGAAAGCATCAGCCGCCGTCCTCTGGTTTCTGCCTTTGCACAATCTGCGGGACTGGGTGATCTTAGAGAAAAGAAGAATCTGCATCTACGTGAACTGAAGCGTGAAGGCAGAATGCCTCTGTTTGAAACAGACTTCGGTACAATGATTCACAATGACTACGTACAGGAGTCTTTCCGCTTTGTACGTGATTTTGAAAAAGCAGGTGTGACATCCTTCGAGATCAATGGGGAATATCTTCCTTTTGAAGCAGTAAAAGATGCTGTATCGGCGTATCGTCTGATTCTCAATGGCGCATCCGGTGAAGTGATTGAAGCAGCATATAGAGAAAAGTGGCAGCAGCTGCCTCTGGAGACAGGTTATTATGGACAGAAAACAGTCAGATAAAAAACTGCGCAGACCGGAACTGCTGGCACCGGCAGGGGATCTGAAGCGCTGCAAGACAGCAATCCGCTATGGTGCGGATGCGGTGTATCTAGGCGGACAGTTCTACTCCCTGCGCTCACGTGCATCCAATTTTACTATGGATGATATTAAGGAAGCGTGCGCATTTGCCCGTGAATATGGGGCAAGAATCCATGTTACCGTCAATGTTATTCCGCATGCGGAAGACTTCGAAGGTTTAAGAGAATATCTTATCAAGCTGCAGGAATACGGAGTAACGGCAATCATCGTTGCTTCACCTGCAATCATGGCATTAGCCAGAGAATGCGCACCGAAGCTGGAAATTCACTGTTCCACACAGATGTCTGTTACCAACGGTCAGGCAGCCTGCTTTATAGCCGAGCAGCTGAAGGCAGACAGGGTAGTACTGGCTCGTGAGTGTTCAATGGAAGACGTTTATGACATCTGTGAAGAAAGTCCGGTGGATATCGAAGCTTTCATCCATGGCGGCATGTGTGTGAACTTCTCCGGCAGATGTACATTGAGCAATCGTATGACTCTGCGTGATGCCAACCGCGGCGGATGTGCACAGAGCTGCCGCTGGCAGTATCGTGTATATGAAGATGATCAGGAACTCTCTGATGATGAACATCTGTTTACCATGGGTTCCCGTGATCTGTTTGCGGCCGATCATCTGTATGACATGATGAAGGCACAGGTGGCATCACTGAAGATCGAAGGACGTATGAAGACTGAATACTATGTTGCTTCTGTTGTCAGTGCATACCGTCATCTGATTGATGAACTGTATGAAACACAGGCTCCGTTAAGTGAAGAACGTATGGCATATCATCGTCATGAGATTCTGCGAGGTGAAAACAGAGAAACCTGTGATGGCTTCTACAGCGGTACAGCAGGCTATGACAGTCTGATCTACCATGCCAACAGCAACGCTGATGTAAATCATGATTTCCTTGGTACTGTGATTTCCTACAATGAGGAAACGCAGGAGATGGTCATGGAAACAAGAAATCCGCTGGATCGCGGTGATATCATCGAAGTACTGACACCCGGTTATGAAAACAGGCATTTCACAGCGGAAACAATCCGTGACAGCAAGGGTGAGTATATTGAACAGTCCCGTCATCCCATGTCTCATCTGACGATGCAGGTTCCCTTTACTGTAAGCAAAGGTGACATTCTCAGGAGGGCAAGATGATTATCGAAGGCGGTGTAAGTGTCAAGGCTGCCGTTCTTGGCGGCAATCGTGATGTTCATAAGATCTGGCTGGATGAATCACGTCATGACAAGGACTCCTCTTTCATCATTCATCGTGCACTGGAACGCGGTATTGAAGTGGAGAGGGTATCCCGTGAAGAGATTGATACCATGGCTGCAGGTCGTACTCATGGCGGTCTGATCGCTGAAGCAGGACCTCGCCGTATGCAGAGTGAGGAAGAGTGTCTCAAAGGGGATCAGACATTTGTCTGTGTTCTGGAAGGTGTTGAGGATCCGTTCAATCTTGGCTATATTATGCGAACACTGTACAGTGCCGGCTGTACCGGTCTTGTTCTGCGTGCACGCAGCTGGGAGAGTGCAGAAAGTACGATCCTTAAGTCCAGTGCCGGTGCATATGAATATCTTCCGATCGTGATGTCTGAGAATGTTGCAGCGACTGTAAAGAGATATCGCAAGGCAGGTGTACGTACCTATGCGGCAATGCGCAAGGATGCCATCACATGCTTTGATGGAGATTACAGGGGACCTGTACTGATCGCCATCGGCGGTGAAATGAGAGGTCTTTCTGCCGGTGTCCGCGCTGAGATCGAACAGAATATCTATATTCCTTATGCCAATGATTTCCGAAATGCCCTGAATGCGGCCGGAGCAGCTGCCGTTCTTGGCTTTGAAGTTATGCGTCAGCGTATGCTGTAATGGAGAACAATAATGGAAAAGATTGCATCCCTGCAGAATGCGCAGGTTAAGAAATGGATGAAGCTTCATCAGAAGAAAGGCAGAGATGAAGCAAATCGCTTTCTGGTTGAAGGTGAACATCTGATCGGTGAAGCACTGGCTGCAGGCTGTGTGGAAACGATTATTACAGATATTGAATGTCCTTTCCGTTTCGGAAAGATTGTTGAAGTGGAACCGCAGGTCATGAACAAGCTGACCGGCAATGTCTCCGGTGCACATCTGATCGCTGTCTGCCGCAAGAAGGAAGCGGAAGCGAAGAATCTCAACAGAATCCTGATGCTGGACGGTGTACAGGATCCGGGCAATCTGGGCACTTTGATCCGTACAGCAGTATCCTTCAGTTTTGATATTGTATACTGCTCGGAAGATACCTGCGATCTGTATAACGAAAAAGCGATCCGTTCAACACAGGGCGCGCTGTTCCATATTCCGGTTGTACGCGGAAAGCTCAGCGATATCACCCGTGAACTGCAGCGCAATGGCGTACATGTTGTCGCTACTTCACTGGAAGAATCACACTGCATGCATGAGATTCCTGCCCGTGAAAAGATGGCATTTATCTTCGGCAATGAGGGACAGGGTGTTACACAGGAAATGCAGAAGCTGGCAGACGATCGTCTGCGTATCGAAATGCATGGTTTTGAATCTCTGAATGTTGCCGTAGCCGGCGGCATTGTCATGTACAGCTATCGCGGTGAATAAGAAACAATGACATGGTCCTGAAGGGATCATGTTTTTTGAATATGAAAAAGGAGAAAGATGCATAGCTTTCCCCCGATGACTGATCAGTATGAATAATGACTCAGGCGTATCTGAAACCGCGTTCTCCGAGAACGACATCCATTTCCTTGAGTGACATGTTTTCGACATGGATAAATCTGTTGCCTTCATTGACTTTGGCAATGAACTGATCAATGAGAGTTTCTTCTCCCTGTACAAAGATTTCCACCATGCCGTTGTACAGATTCTTTACTGAACCGGTCAGCTTTCTTTTCTGCGCTTCCATGATGCAGAAACTGCGGAAGCCGACACCCTGTACCTGACCTTCGACAATGATATGATAACGTTTCACCATGATGATCCCTCGCTTTATGGAGTTATTATACCATTGCTTTCTGCTCTCTTTGCATATAATAGGAATGCGTTGGAGGTAATGATCTATGACCAGTGTGATTCTTAACGGCAGCAGTTTTCACGAAGACTGGGGCGGCAGTGCCCTGCAGTATCTTCTGCCGCCGGAAAGCAGAGTTCTGATAATTCCGCTTTCCGCAAATGATGAATGGGGCAGTGATGCCCGTCTTTGGGAAGAACAGTTCCGCAAGGGCAGACGTCAGTATGAAGCTCTTGTTCGTCCGTTCCGTGCCTATGGTATCAAGGATGCACAGATTCAGTGGGTCAATTATTACGAAGATGATCAGAACAGTGCACTTGATAAGATCAGAGATGCAGATGTGCTGTATCTTGTCGGCAGCAACCCTTCCTGGATGATGCAGCGTCTGGAAGACCTGGGGATTGTCGAAACAGTCCGTTCCTTCCGCGGTACAGTCATGTCCGCCGGTACAGGTTCACTGCTGCAGCTCAGCGGTTTCCGTATTGCCGAAGACGATTATTATGAGCGTGAAGGTCTCGGGCTGATTACACAGTTCTCTCTGCTTCCTGACTATCGTCAGACAGAAAGAGATCTGTATGCATTGATCCGCATGCTGGAGGATGAGGAAAAGCCGGTTGTCGTGCTTCCGGCCAGAAGCGGTGTAATCTATGATCATGGTCATTTTGAAGCTTTAGGTGAAGCAATGCTGGTGCGTCCGTCAGACCTCGATTCGATCTATGAGGCGATGCAGGCGCAGCGTGAGATGTATTAAGAGAGAAAAGCAAAGTATTGTCTCTGAATCGTGGTAGACTGTATATAAATTCAGGAGGTTCAAATAATATGGAACAGAAGTTTTTAATCTGCAAGGGCTGCGGCAAGATCGTCGCTGTCGTAAAGAATTCCAAGTGTCCGACAAAGTGCTGCGGTGAACCTATGGTTGAACTGGTACCCGGCACAACTGATGCAACTGTAGAAAAGCATGTACCGGTAATTGCTGTTGACGGCAATCTGGTGACAGTTACTGTTGGTGCAGCAGCTCATCCGATGCTTGATGTACACTACATTGAATGGATCTCTCTGCAGACAAAGCAGGGTAATCAGCGCAAGGCGCTGAAGCCCGGTGAAGAACCCAAGGCAGTCTTTGCTTTAGCACCCGGTGATGAAGTTGTAGCTGCTTACGCATACTGCAATCTGCACTCTCTGTGGAAGGCAGAAGCTTAATTGTTCATTAGAAGAACCGCACGCCTGTGCGGTTTTTCTTCGCACTTGCAAAAGGGCATAAGGAAATCTATAATAACCTGTGCGAAAACGATGACGAAAAGAGCAGTAGCTGATGGGATAAGGCACAGAGAGGAATCCGCAATGCTGAAAGGATTCTGCCCGAAGACGCAGTGAATTCACTTTTCCAGTGAGACTAATCCTCTCCGGCAGCTCCCGTTACGAGCATAATTAAGGTGCGTATCTTCGGATACGAATCAGGATGGTACCGCGTGTCAGCGTTCCTGTTATCAGGAACGTTTTTATTTGTTTTTTGG
>JAZUHS010000236.1:0-61378 GCA_045641845.1 Bulleidia sp.
AACATATTTGTTGTTGTCATAGCACCAGCAGACAGACCGCACATTGCTCTGTCTTCTACTGCTGTGGAAACGTTATAGTTTTCTTCAATCATCGGGATTATGATGTCTACGATGTTTGGCAGAGTCTTTGTGTAATCCCAGCCCAGAGCTGTGTTATCCATTGTTACGATCACAGCTGCTTCTGCTTCACCGGATGCAACCATGTTATCCATGATGTCATCGATGGAGCCCATGTGATACCAGTCAGTTTCATCGCCGCCTGCACCATGGGAGATGTAGATTGTCTTATAAGGTTCTGCACGATTTGCATCGTAGCCAGCAGGTGTATAAACACCAACGTGAGACTTTGTACCAGCCACTGTTGTGTATTCAACGTATGTTACTGTACCAGCCTGTGCAGGATCTTCAACGGGCAGTACATAGTCCATGTTAGGGGACTTGGACTGCTTTTCAGGATCCCACTTACCCTTAACGATGGAAGATGTTGTATCGCCGGAATTCTTGTTGCCTTCAGGATTCATCTTGCCTTCTGCGTTTGCAGGGTTAGCAGGGTCTTCCATAGTTACGGATGTACCATCAGCATAGGATACTGTGTATGTATAGCCGTAGGAACCGGATGTGATCGGGAAAGAAACTGTCCAGATACCATCAGCATCTTCATCTGTCAGTTCAGCGCTGTAGCCCCATGCACCGGATGTGTCACCGTGGCAATTGGAAGCATACATGCCATCTTCGAATCCGAACGGATCAACGTTCTTTGTTTCACCGCCGTCTTCATAGAACTTGTTTGTGTAATTGAATGCACCGCCGACAGAAACGCCTGTAACTTCCTTTGCGGAACCAGTAGCATCGAATGCGAATGTTACTGTGTAACCGGAAGGAGATTCAGGATCTGCCATAACAGTTGCGCCGGGTGTTACTGCTGCCGCAGGTTCAACCACGGGAGTGGGTTCCTCAACAGGCTGTTCAGGTTCTTCAGCGATAACAGGCAGTGAAACTACTGACATTGTCATTGCGGAAGCGACTAACAGACTATTGAGCTTAGCTGTTTTCCAACTCATTATGTCTTCCTCCTTGTTTCAGATTTCCTCTGCAATGACGCTGACAGTACTACATAGCAGAGGCAATCCAACATGCTAATAATTATAGGAACCAACCTTAAGATTTCGTCTGTCTGCGGATGTTTCCGTTTTTCATATTCGGGCATGCTCTTTCACATTTATGCACGATCTCTGTCATTTCATGCACCACTCATTCATTTTCAGAAAGGCAGCAATTTTACTGCACTTTTTGCTATCAATCAGTGATTTATTATGAATATTTACACATTATTTTCATTTAGCATATTATGGCACTTCCATCTTGAAACCAGCTGCCCGAAAGCCGGTTTCTGCAAATTTTCATAGAAGTGGCTGTGCTTTCCCATACAAGCCCAAAGAAAAAGACCATGCTCTGCGCATGATCTTAGAAATCCATTTCGTCGATAACTGTGGAGTACATCATTTCAGCCATAATACGCTGAATGAACTGCAGTGAGTAGAAGCCTCTGTTCTTGGAAGCAGGTACACCATAGACAATCTTCTCATCAAACAGACTTTCAATTTCATCATCTGTTTCCTGGAAGAAGCCTACAAGGTATGCCTTCCTGTGTACTCTCAGCTTAGAGAAGAATGCACGTTCAGCAACTGTCATCCATTCGCTGTGTACATTGAGATAGATGACTACATCACCCTCACCAAGAGATTCCGCATGTAGGCTTTGGATATCCTGCAGCTTATAGATATAGGCAGGAATTCCGGCCGCAGCCAGATCCAGCTGCAGAGGATAGAAGACAGCAAGTGTATGGTCATCACCGAAGAAGGTAACGGACTTGGCACTGCGCATCCTTTCAATCAGCATTTCCAGCCGACTGATATTCAGCTTTTCCTTGGTGCTTGTCAGATTCTTTAGAGCAATCTGGAAAAGACGATCCTTAAGAGCTTCATCCTCCAGAGCACCATAATGACGGTAATGGTGCATCTGTCTTGTCATGTGCAGCTGTTCCAGTGACTTTCCGAAAGATGAACGGAAATTCTGGAAAGAAGGGAAACCGGCCTTCTTGATGAAGCGGCTGACGCTGGTCTGCGAAACAGCAGCGCGATCAGCGAGCATTTCCAGGGATAAATCATCCGCATGTCCTACAGAATCCAGAATTGCCTTGGCAATGGCATAATCTGTGGAATTTGTGATCTGAGTGTTGCAGAAGTTAATCATCTGGAGTGAACTCATATTCATTCTGTTTTCTTTCATGTTTTGACCCCTTTGTCGTTTGTACAGACGGTTATATCCTCCGAAGGTTTCGAAAACTCCCCTTTTCCGATTCTTTTTACCGGAAAATATCACTGTCTGCGATTTCAATAATGAAAGCGTTTACTTACAAAATCAGAATACCATACTGCTTGCGAAATTTCCTTGCACTAGCTCCATAATATACAACCATATTTTGCATATTAACTTTCTTATTCTGAAAGTTAATAAAAGGACAGTTCCCGAAGAACTGTCCTTTAAGTTCTGATGGATTCAGAGACAATTACTTAGCGAGTGTTTCGCCGAGCTGGATACCCAGCATACGGCCGGATACAACTGCCCAGCAAGCCATGGAACCAGGGATTGCTTCTGTACCGTTAGGACCGCCAACGCATTCACCAACTGCATAGAGGTTGGGGATCAGTGTGCCGTCTTCCTTCTGTACTTCATAGTTGCCTGTGATATCGAAGCCGCCCAGTGTAGTAGCGAAACGCAGCTTCTGTTCAACCATGTAGTATGTACCTTCTGTATCGATCTTTGTCAGGTTGTTACGGCCAAATTCATCGGAACCTGCATCAACTGTCTTGTTCCAGTTTTCAACTGTAGCCTTCAGAGTTTCAGCATCGATGCCTGCCTTAGCAGCGATTTCATCGAGTGTACCCTTAGCAAACATAGGAGCTTCATTGGAACCGAAGTAGGATTCCATTTCTTCCATTTCGATTCTGCCGGCTGCAGAAGAGTTAGTTGCAACAGCTTCAGACCAGCCTGCCCAGCCTGTTTCATCCATTAACAGATACATGATTTCTTCAGGCTGCTGGCATGTAGCATTCTTGATATCAGCGAAAGCAAGTGTTTCGTTAACGAAACGGTTGCCATCCTGGTTAACGAAGATTGCACCTGTTGTATTAACGCATGTCAGAGTAGGCATAGGTGTAGCCTTGCCGTTTGCTGTACCGGGGATTGTGATGCCGTTAGGATACATCTTTGCATAACCCATATTCAGCATCTTGGCACCGAGTTCCTGACCCATCTTGTGGCCATCGCCATAAGAGGACTGAACACCATAGAATACAGCATAGGACAGATCAGACTTCTTTTCGGAAATCATGTCGCCGTTAGCACCATAACCACCTGTAGCAACAACAACTGCATCGGCAGTTACCTTAACAGTATTGCCATCTGTATCAACAGCTTCAACACCGACTACAGCACCCGTTTCATCCTGAACGATCTTTTCAGCCTTTGTATTGAGCATCAGCTTGCCGCCCTTTTCTTCGAAGTTCTTAGCAAGGATTTCCATACAGTTCTTCATACCGCCTTCGCAGACGAAGAATCTCTGATGTGTATGTTCAGGGAAGTCAGAACCGTAACGATCATTGAAGGGAGCCTTTTCTGTTTCTCTCAGCCAGTCGAGAGTAGCACCCTGGTTTTCAGCCATGATTCTGGACAGTGTTTCATTATGACCTGTACCGGATCTCAGGATATCGCTGAGAATTACTTCAGGATCATCCTTGTCCATGCCCAGTTCTTCCTGCAGCTTGGAGCAGCCTGCGTCAATACCGCCGGCATTGGAAGTAGCACCGCCGACATAAGCCATCTTTTCGAGGATAACGACATTAGCTACACCGTTTTCCAGAGCGGAGTTAGCCAGTGTCAGACCGGCACCGCCGGCACCAATGATGACCAGATCGCATGTTTCTTCAATTGTCTGTACTTCACCCTTAGCAACTTCTGCGAAAGCATCTCTTGTAAGACCTGCTTCAGCCAGTGCAGCATCCACTGCAGCAGCGATTGCATCGGATGTGAATGTAGCGCCTGTCATGCCATCGATCTTGACTGTCTTGTTGGCAATCATCTTTTCAGCAATGTCTGCCATAGCAGCACCGCCGACGTTGGGAGTTTCCTTTTCACCTGTGATGACAACGTTTACCAGTTCGCTGTTTTCCAGAGTGAGTGTGACTGTAACATCACCACCGAAACCCTTGGCTGTACCGGAGAATTCACCGGATACGCCGGAAGCAGATGCAGGTGCAGATGCTTCGGGCTTTGCAGCACAACCGGCAATCATAGCGATAGCCAGCAGAGCTGCTGTCTTCTTCATAAACTTCATTTCTCTCTCCTTTTTCGGTTTAACCGTTATCTAAATCATATTCTGTGCTTACTTTGTTTTCTATTTCACAAAGTGCATAAAAAAAGAGATCTATAACTCTATGTTATAAATCCCTTCTCAGCACTTTAAACAGACGGTCTACGTATGGATTCTCATTGTCTGTACGATAAGCAAGGACAATATCAAATCCGGAATCCAGTTCAACGATCGGCACCTGTACCAGTCCTTCCACATGATTATGTTCACTGGTCAGTGAGATCATATTCTTTCCTGCTGAAAGCAGTTCTACTGTTTCCTGATTATCGACATAACGGCGATGCATTTCGACATTGTTCTGCACAAAGGCAAAGTCCGCAAAGTCTCTTGCCTTCGGACAGCCATTGCGGCTGGTCAGAATTTCAAAGTCTTCCAGATCCTTCACACTGACGGACTTGCGTTTAGCCAGACGACAGTCCGGTGACATTCGTGCAGTCAGACCTCCCGCTTTCAGCTGTTTGAAGTCAATGCCTCTTTCATTCATCGCACTAGGCATATGCATAATGGCACAGTCCACCTCACCCTTCCTTAACATTGCAATCAATGCAGGCGGCAGATCACGGGTTACTGAGATTTCCAGACCCGGATACTGGTCAGCGAAATTCACAATCGTCTTCTCTGCCAGTTTTCTATGCACATCCAGAACATAGCCAACCTTCAGGGAACCGTATTCCATATCCTTCTGTTCCTGGATATGTCTGCACATCTTTTCATATTCATTAACGATGCGCACAGCATGACGGAAGAAGATTTCTCCGCTTTCCGTCAGTTCCATATTTCTTGTATTACGTGCAAACAGCTTGCATCCGATTTCTTCTTCCAGACGCTTGATCTGCTTGGTTAATGCAGGCTGTGTAACAAAGAGGAGATCCGCAGCTTTTGAATAGCTTTTCTGTTCTGTAACAATAATAAAGCTCTTGAGATATTCAATATTCATACGCAGTCTCCTTCCTTACATATTATAGCCTGTTCAAAGTTTCAGAACGGCTATTTTTTCATCTCCATCCCAGTTTCCCGTCTCTTCATAACCAAAGGATTTATACAGCTTTTGTGCAGCTGTATTTGCCGGTTCATAGGACAGCCAGCATAATTCTGCTTCACCGCAGGGAAAGGTGCGGATAAACTGCAGTGCCTTCTGCAGCGCTTCTTTGCCATAGCCTTTGTGCTGATAGCGGGCATCAATCATGAAACGCCAGATACTGTAGTTATCATAAGCTTCCTGCGGTGCATCATCATAGCCTTCTTCTACGCCATAACTGATCATGACAAAACCCACCGGTGTTTCCCCATCATAAATACCGAAGGGAAAGACATGACCGCCGCTGCTGAGACAGCAGTACGCTTCGATCAGACTCAGATCATTCGCTGCCACAAAGCTTTTCTGTTCTTCACTTACACGTAAACGGATGATCTCATTGAAATTTCCTGCATCCACCTTTACCAGATGTATCATATTCAACTCCTGTCAGAAAAAGGATGCACAGTCATGTACATCCCTCATCACTTATTCACTCTTATTCGTAACAATCGGTTCGTATGCGGAAGGCTGACGTACAGAGAAATAAGGACGCTTTTCACGTTCTTCTCGAGCCTTCATCAGATCGATATCCACACGCACCAGCTGTTCTTTATCATCAGCCTTATAGATGACCTTGCCATCCGGACCGATGACGATGGATTCTCCGGCAAAAGTCAGATTGCCTTCCTTGCCGACACGATTGCACATGGCAATGAATACTTCATTCTGCATTGCCTGTACACGCAGTTCCCATTCATACATTTCCAGATCTTCACCGATGTGGTTGGCTGTCGGAATGATGATCAGATCCGCCCCCTGCAGAGCACAGGAACGAATGCTTTCCGGGAAATGTCTGTCAAAGCAGATGACAATGCCGACATTGCCCTGAGGTGTATTGTGAACAATAAAACCACTGTCACCGGGTGTGTAGTATTCAGCTTCATGGAAGTTTTCCTGGTCCATGACATGTACCATCTTAGCCGGTTCATGTTCTTCACCATACTTGTCATACCAAAGAGATGCATCATACAGACGACCATACTGTTCCAGATATACATTCGGAGAAATATACATGTGGTACTTATGTGCCTGATAGCAGATACCGCGCAAACGGGCATCGGACTGACGGCTGATCGCATTGGTCGCATTCAGGCCGGAAAGCTGCGGGAAGAACGGTGTCAGCTGCAGTTCCGGGAAGAAGAGAAGATCAGAACCCTGTGCCTGTTCAATAAAGCTCAGTGTCTTCTTATAATTTTCATTCATATTGTTACGCATGGAGATCTGCGCCATTGCCAGTTTCATAAATACACCACCTTATCCAAATATCTCAGCCAACAAGAAACCCGTTCATCTATGAAAAGATGCACGGGAATCATTTCTTATTCAGTATTATAACAAAGGATCAGGGTTCTGTGACTTAACACCATCAAACCCATGCCGAATTATCAGAATACAAAATTGCCGTTACGGAAAACCGGAATGACGGTACCGTCATACTGAATACCGTCGATGGACATATCAGCTGTGCCGAACATGAAGTCGATATGCTGAAGAGAAGTATTGCCGCCATGTGCCTTCAGTTCTTCTTCATCCATTTCTGTTCCGCCCTTGAGGTTTTCGGCATAGCACATACCTAAAGCCAGATGGCATGCAGCATTTTCATCATACAGTGTGTTGTAGAAGAGAATACCGGACTGTGAAATGGGAGAGTCATACGGTACCAGAGCGACTTCACCAAGATGTCTTGAACCTTCATCGACATCCAGCATTTCATTGAGTACTTCAATACCTTCCTTTGCACCATGTTCAACGACCTTGCCGTTTTCAAAGCGGAACCAGAAGTCCTTGATCAGCTGACCATTGTGATTGAGAGGCTTGGAAGCATAGACAATACCATTGACCCCTTCTCTTTCCGGCATGCAGAAGACTTCTTCTGTAGGAATGTTGGGATCAAACCAGACACCGGAGGGAGTTGCACTGCCGCCGCCTACCCATTCATGGTCCTTGACGATCTGCAGGTAAAGGTCCGTACCGGAAGCACTTGTAAAGTGCAGCTCCTTGAAGTTGTATGCAGTCATCTGCTTGGCATGAGCTACCATCGCAGCATCATGCTTTTCCCAGTTATCCAGCGGATCTGTATCAACAGTCACACGGGAAGTCATGAACAGCGCTTCACCAAGCTTTTCAAATGCTTCTTCTTCAGGCAGTTCAGGGAAGACAACCTTCGCCCATTCCACAGAAGGAACACCGACAACACTCCACTGACCGATGTTGTTCATGGAGTAATTTCTGAAATCTCTGAACTTCCTGGAGGAAGCCGCAGAAGCAGCACGGATCTTAGCTGCATCTACACCGGCCAGACTGCCGGGCTTATCGGAAAGAATGCTCAGACGGCAATAGCCGCTTTCAACTCTTCCCTTCATACGGTCATACTGCCAGTCCGGAATATCCGTCAATGTTTCCATACTCTGATATTCATAGTCCAGACGTGTCAGCTTTTCGTCAGACCAGTCGACAGTTACACTCTTAGCACCGGCTGCGTATGCTTCTTCAGCACACATTCTGACGAATTCATAGTCACGGACACTGGCGCGAATAACCAGCGGCTGATCCTTCTGTACATTGACACCACGGCGTACTGCCAGCTTGGCAAGCTTTCTATAGAGTTCTTCTGCAATCATGATTCCTTCTCCTTCTGCCTGTTTTCCAGGTCCATCTGATTGATCATATTTAATAATGCCGGTGTAAGCAGGAAAGAACGAGGACCGAAGGGATTGATCACTGCACCTTCCAGATCCTTGCGGACAATATCCAGCACCTGCTTCAGATCAGCAGTCATAGTACATGCCTTTTCCTGCTTCATAATAGACTTCCAGTTGCTCAATGCATGCCAGTCTGTAAAGACAGCCAAAAGATGCGCGTCTTCCTTGCCTGACGCAAAGATACCGGGGAAGTTCACGGCAGTTGCCGGCGGCAGTGCATCCATCATGTCACCATCATGGACATGATCCGCTACCGTTACACCGGCAAGGATATAAGTAGAGTTCATCAGTTCATAGATTAATGTACTCATATACTCCTGATCGGCATGATATTCACCATACATTGCCAGAAGTCCCGTCAGACCGGGATTCTCTGCCTGTGTCGTACGATAGGACGCATGTCTTGCACTGATGACAGAAGACATCACTGCAAACTTCTTAACACCAAACCCGGCTGCGTACTGCATCGGCAGGGATAATGTCAATGTCGCAATGCAGTTCTCTGCTTCTCTGACCGGAACGCCACGGACATCAACAGCACGGACACGAATCAGACGATCTGCACCTTCCGTTGTATGAATCAGTACACGATCACGGGCTCTGACCTTGCCATCCACCGTACCGCGCACACGAATATATCTGCCATCGGAAGTCACTTCCGTTACTCCCATGACAAAGCGTCTGTCCTTGTTCAGACAGTACTGCTTTACCAGCTTGCGTACACGTACCGGACGCGGGCAGAGAGCATCATAGTTGCGGACATACATGTAGATGGCCCAGGCACCAAGCATCGCCGGAACAAGACGCATGGCCATGATTCTGCCGGCACTGTGATTCTCATTGAGCATGAAAGCAAACATGAATTCCGTACTGACAACCAGCACGGTCTGGAAATCTGCCATCAGAATATTCATCGCCCATCTGCGCAGGCCTTTGACTTTACCATCAGCACCATCCAGATGATCAAACTTATAATTCAGAAACTGTGCAGCAAGCAGCGTACATGCCATACCTGCCAGCACTGCCGCCAGAGTGACTGCATATGCCCCTGTACTGGCTTTGCCGATGACTTCTTCCAGAACAACAGCAGCGCCGAAACCGGTCAGTGCCATGGAAATCAGTGCTGTCGCATATGCACAAATCAGATAAAACTTCTTCACTATATGTCCTTCTCCTTTCGAATCTTCATATAAATTTCTGCAGGAAGCTGTGTTCCTTCCTGCATGCATACAGCCGCACCGATACAGTTGGCCATACGCACTGCTTCTGCCATGGTTTTACCCTGTGCAAGCATCGCCATCACAGAACCGATATGCGCATCTCCGGCACCGGTACCGTCGATGGCATCCGCTTTTTCACCGGGGATGGTATAAACCTTTCCTTCTTCTATATAGACACAAGGATCAGCGCCATCAGTGATGATGACAGTATTTCCTGTGAGCTTATAAAGCTCTTCCGCACACTTCTTTGAAGTATATTCCGGATGACCAAAATAAGAAGACGCTTCTCTGCGGTTGCAGTGCACCAGCGGATGCAGCTGCAGAATCTCATTCATCTTTTCTTCCGGAATGGAAAGAATACGGGGACCGGGTGCGAAGATGATTCTTCTATCCGCATGTTTCTGCAGGAATGCAATGATGTTCTCACCGGTTTCTTCCTCAATCTCAAGACCGCACACATAGATCTGATCAAAGGTATCCAGTACAGGATCATCAAACCATTCTTTACGGAAGCGGTATTCTGCACCATGCATGGCTATAAAGGTACGATCCCCTGCCTGATCTACCAGACAATAGCAGGCACCGTTCTCCTCTTCTGTTTTCAATGCGGGTTCCATACCTCGCTTCTTCAGTTCATTTTCCACAAAAGATCCGAAGAGACCTGTACCAACCGGCGCATACAGCAGAACAGGCACATCAAACAGACGCATGATTCCTGCCGCATTGGCAGCACACCCGCCCAGTGAGATTTTCTGCTTCAGCGGGTGAATATCTTCTTCCTTACCGGGAAGATGGTCTACATATAAACTGACATCAGCACAGGCTGAACCTATTACAAGTGTCTTCTCCATGCCGTTTATTCTATCGCATATTCCGGTAAAGCTCTATCCAAGCGCGTCATACCTTCCCAAGATAATCATTCGATAAGATTTTTCCTGATGCCGGCAAAAACATATGTTCTTTCATCATGCTAGAATAAAGCCATGACAATTACTGAAGAACTGATGCCTGTGCTCTACGCACAGCAGGACCTGAAATACAAAGATTTCAATGCCTCTTTAATCCCGACTGATTATCCTCTGAATATGATCGGTGTACGTGTGCCTGTGGTAAGAACCATTGCGAAACAGTATAAGAACAGAAGAAATGAACTGTTCAATAAACTTCCGCACAGCTGCTATGAATTGAATCTGATGCATGCACTGATGATCAATGACATCAATGATTACGAAGAAGTGCTTGTACAGCTGGAACGTTTTCTTCCTTATGTAATGAACTGGGCGATCTGTGATGCCATCAAACCGAAAGTATTCAAAAAGCACACAGCCGAACTGATGCAGGAAATCCGCAGATGGACAGCATCTGAAAATCCATGGATCATCCGCTTTGGCATTGAGATGTTAATGACATATGAACTGGATGATGCTTTCCGAGAAGAGTATAACGATATCCCATCTTCCATACATTCCGGGGAATACTATGTAAACATGATGATCGGATGGTATTTCGCAACAGCTTTAGCCAAGCATTGGGATGCATCCATTAAATATGTAGAAGAAAACAGAATCGATCCGATTCCTAAACGCATGACCATCCGCAAGGCCATCGAAAGTTTCCGTATCACCCCACAGCAGAAAGCATATCTGCGTACACTGAAATAGTCGAAAAGAAGGACAGAGACCTCACCGGTTTCTGTCCTTACTGCTTTTCCTGATAGCTTTTAATGATGCTTTCGGCGATTGCTCTGCGCGACTGGCGCGTATCCATCGCTTTCTTTTCAATGAAGTAATGCGCATCTGCTTCGGTAATATGCAGATGTTCGATCAGCAGCCACTTAGCCTGGTTGACTGTTCGAATATCCTTCATCTTTTCCTTGAGTGCCTGCTGTTTCTTATCCATCTTCTTCAGCTTTGCATGCATTGCTGTAATCAGCCTGATGGCTTTATAGAAACCTGTTCTGGTGATCGGGCGGGACATTGTGAAGACACCATAGTCTTCAACTTTATAACAGGTCTGATCATACACATCTCCTGGTACAATCAGCAGAATTCCGTAGTTTTCATCCGCCAGATCCAGGGCAAGTTCCGTACCGAACTCATCACGCAGTGGTGCATTCAGAACAATCAGATCAATATTGTTCTCCATCAGAGAACGTCGTGTCTGGGCAGCGCTGCTGCATACTGCCGCAACTTCATAATCTGATTTCGGTACGAGATCGGAAACAAGTTCACCCAGCTTGTCGCCGCTTCCGGCAACAAGAATACGATATTTCATTTTTCCTGCTGCCATAACGGTTTCCTCAGCCCAGCAGTTCTTCGGGCAGAATTTCCTTCAGGAAGGTACTGTTCTTCACAGCTTCTCTTGCCTCTTCCAGAGAATCCGGAAGGGAATCAAGACGGGCAAGCAGTGCGTCGGATGCAGTATACAGATTGATATTCATCGGTTCGGGAAGTTCCAGTTCCTGATGAATGCCATCCATACCGGCATGAATCAGAAGAGCAAAACAGAGATACGGATTCGCTGTCGGATCGGGAGAGCGCAGTTCCATACGTCTGTATTCCCCTGTCGCAGCCGGAATGCGGATCAGCTGTGATCTGTTTTCCGGAGACCATGTCACATATTTGGGAGCCTTGCGCTCACCTAAGCGAAGATAAGACGCTTCACTAGGATTCAGGAAGTATGTCAGTTCTCTGACATGCTTGAGAATACCGGCCATGAACATCGGCATGACATCCTTGCCATCCTGAGACTTTACAGAAATATTCACATGCATGCCATTGCCGCTTTCCCCTGCAAGAGGCTTGGGAGAGAAGTCCGCATAGAGACCATTGCCGGCTGCCACTGCCTGTACAACTGTCTTGAAATGCATGGCATTATCCGCTGCACTCATCGGTTCAGAGTAGCGGAAGTCAATCTCATTCTGGCCGGGGCCTTCTTCATGATGAGAGCTTTCGGGTGTAATACCCATATCTTCCAAGGTGAGGCAGATTTCTCTGCGCACATTTTCACCACGGTCTGCCGGAGCTACATCCATATAGCCGGCACGGTCCATCGGCACCTCTGTGGGATAGCCTTCGTTATCTGTCTTGAACAGGTAGAATTCAAATTCTGTACCAAACTGTACTGTCAGACCTTCTTCCTTTGCCTTCTCAACTGCTTCCGCAAGAATACGGCGGCTGTCTCTTGCAAAGGGAGTTCCGTCAAGATGTGTGATGTTGCAGAACATGCGCACTACCTTGCCACGGGAAGGTCGCCAGGGCATGGATGAAAGTGTAGACGGGATCGGATGCAGGAACAGATCACTGTGAACAACATCACCAAAGCCTTCAATTGCGGATGCATCAAAGCAAATACCCTGTGCAAAGGCACGCGGGAGTTCCTGCGGCATGATGGAAATGTTCTTCTGTCTTCCCTTTGCATCGCAGAAAGCAAGACGGATGAATTTCACGTCTTCCTGCTCAATATAGTCGAAAATATCCTGTTCTGTGTACAGCATACGTTTTTCCTCCAAAGAAAAAGGGCTTGTCTGCGTATAGAAAAATGCAGTGATACAAACGCCCTTGTTTACATCGTCCATATTCTATCAAACAAGGTACAATCAATCTATTTTCTTTTTGCAAAGCATGACAGGTATATGCAAAAGTTACAGAACCTATAACTGAAAACTTTTACATTTCATCATAAAAGCGTTTGACACTGATCCGTTCTTCATGTAATCTATGGCAGGTATAAGCGACAAGGAAGTCGTGCTGCGGTATTTTTCGCACACTTTCTGTCGCTTTTTTTGTTGAAAAGGAGAACTGATTTATGGTCACAGAGATTTTTTCCTCAATGGTATTCGATGACGCAACGATGGAAGCACGTCTCCCTAAGGAAACTTACAAGACTCTTCAGCGTACGATCAAGCTCGGCAAGCATCTGGATCCCAATGTTGCCAATGTAGTTGCAAATGTCATGAAGGACTGGGCGATTGAAAAGGGTGCTACACACTTCACTCACTGGTTCCAGCCGATGACAGGTATTACTGCTGAAAAGCATGATAGCTTTATTTCTCCCAAAGATGGCGGCAAGGTCATCATGGAATTCTCCGGCAAGGAACTGATCCGCGGCGAGCCTGATGCAAGCTCCTTCCCTTCCGGCGGTCTGCGTGCAACATTCGAAGCACGTGGCTATACAGCATGGGATGCTACATCCTATGCCTTCATCAAGGACGGTGTCCTCTGCATTCCCACAGTATTCTGCTCTTATGGCGGTGAAGCTCTGGACCAGAAGACAGCTCTGTTAAGATCCATGGAAGCAATCAATCGTCAGGCCTTGCGTGTTCTGAAGCTGTTCGGCAATGATGATGTTACTTCCGTTAAGACAACAGTCGGTCCTGAACAGGAATACTTCCTGGTTGACCGTGCTATGTTTGATCAGCGCAAGGACCTGATCTACACAGGCCGTACATTATTCGGTGCTAAGCCTCCGAAGGGTCAGGAACTGGATGACCATTACTTCGGTGCAATCAAGTCCAGAGTTGCAGCTTACATGAAGGAACTCAACGAAGAACTCTGGAAGCTGGGTGTTCTGGCAAAGACAGAACATAACGAAGTAGCTCCGGCACAGCATGAAATGGCGCCGATCTTCACTACCACAAATATCGCAGCTGACCACAATCAGCTGACAATGGAACTCATGCAGAAGGTTGCCAAGAAGCACGGTCTGGTATGCCTGCTTCATGAAAAGCCCTTCGATGGTGTCAATGGTTCCGGCAAGCATAACAACTGGTCCATCTCCACAAACACAGGCATCAACCTGCTCGAACCTGGTGATACTCCTTATGAGAATGCTCAGTTCCTGCTGTTCTTATGTGCAGTCATCAAGGCTGTTGATGAATATCAGGATATCCTGAGAATCACAGTTGCTTCTGCCGGCAACGACCACCGCCTGGGTGCCAACGAAGCTCCGCCCGCAATTGTTTCCATGTTCTTAGGTACAGACCTGAGTGAAATCCTGGATGCAATTGAAGCAGGTGTTCCTTATGACAAGCATGAAAAGGAAGTTATGCGTATCGGTGTTCATACAATGCCGAAGTTCCAGAAGGATGCAACAGACCGCAACCGTACTTCTCCGTTCGCCTTCACAGGCAACAAGTTCGAGTTCCGTATGCTGGGCTCCTCTGAATCCATTTCCTGCACAAATACAATCCTGAATACAACTGTTGCGGAAGAGCTGAAGCAGTTCGCTGACTCTCTGGAAACATCCGCTGATTTCGATACAGATCTGCATGATCTGATCAGACGTACAATCAGAGAACATAAGAGAATCATCTTCAATGGCGACGGCTACGATGACAGCTGGGTTGCTGAAGCTGAAAAGCGTGGTCTTCTGAACCTGAAGACAACACCGGATGCTCTGAAGCATATGCTGGCAGAAAAGAACATGCAGCTGTTCACAAGCCACAAGGTTTACAGCGAAGTTGAACTGACAGCCCGTCATGAGGTCAAGCTTGAAAACTACTGCAAGATCGTAGGTATCGAAGCTTCCACAATGATCGATATGGCCCGCAAGGATATCCTGCCGGCAATGAGTTCCTACTCTGCAGAACTGGCCAAGGATGCAGCTGCCAAGAAGGCTCTGCTGCCTGGCATTGAATGCACATACGAAACAGAAACAGTCAGTGATCTGACAGCTCTGCTGAACAAGGCTTATACAGCAACAGTTACTCTGGAAAAGGATCTGGCTGCTGCTAAGACATGTGCTGACACTGAAGCAATGGCTGACTACTACAAAGATACAGTCATCGGCGACATGACTGCTCTTAGAGCAGCGGTAGATGCTATGGAAGTCATCGCATCTGCTGATCACTGGCCGATGCCCTGCTATGGCGATCTGCTCTTCGGCGTTCGCTGAGCAATCTGAACAATTAACGGACAGATCGAGGGGCGAGAGCCTCTCGATCTGCTATCTGAACTACAAAGGAGATTGACAAATATGTGTTCTATTATCGGATATATCGGTGCCTACCTTACCGAACAGATGCTTTCCCGTCATTTTGACGCCACTGTATCACGCGGTCCTGACATGAGCAGAATTGAAAAACTGAATCCAGGTTTCCTGGGTTTTCATCGTCTTGCCATCATGGGTCTGAATGCAAATGGTATGCAGCCGTTTGCACTTGGTAATAATCGCGTCGTATGCAATGGCGAAATCTACGGGTTCCGCAAACTGAAGGATGAACTGATCGGTAAAGGATACACATTTGTCAGTGATTCCGACTGTGAGATTCTGCTTCCTTTATATAAGGAATACGGCACAGACATGTTCCGTATGCTCGATGCGGAATTTGCCATGATCATCTACGATGCTGAAACAAAACAGCTGATCGCAGCCCGTGACCCGATCGGCATCCGTCCTCTGTATTACGGTTATTGTGAAGGCGACATCATCTTCGCCAGTGAAGCAAAGAACCTGACAGGTTTATGCGAGAAGATCCTGCCCTTCCCTCCGGGACACTACTACAAGGATGGTCAGTTCGTATGCTACAGAAATATCAGTGAACCTGAATCTGTATGCATGGATGATCTGGACACAGCCTGCACTAAGATTCATGACAAGCTGGTCGCAGGTATTGAAAAGCGTCTGGATGCAGATGCACCGGTCGGCTTCCTGCTGTCCGGTGGCCTGGATTCCTCACTGGTATGCGCAGTTGCGGCAAGACTTTCTTCTCATCCGATCAGAACCTTCTCCATTGGTATGGATCTGGATGCGATCGACCTGAAGTATGCAAGACAGGTTGCCGATTACATCGGTGCTGATCATACAGATGTCATCATTACAAAGAAGGATGTTCTGGAATCTCTGCCTAAGGTTGTAGCACTGCTTGGCACTTATGACATCACTACCATCCGTGCTTCCATCGGTATGTATCTTGTCTGCAAGTACATCCATGAAAACACAGATCTGCGTGTTATTCTCACCGGCGAGATTTCCGATGAAATCTTCGGCTACAAGTACACGGACTTTGCACCGAGTGCAGAAGCATTCCAGAAGGAAGCAGAGAAGCGTGTACGCGAACTCCATATGTACGACGTTCTCCGTGCTGACCGCTGCATTTCCGTAAACTCTCTGGAAGCACGCGTTCCGTTCGGTGATCTCGACTTTGTTGAATATGTCATGTCTCTGGCCCCTGCCAAGAAGATGAACACATACGGCAAAGGTAAGTATCTGCTCAGACGTGCCTTTGAAGGAGACTATCTGCCTTATGACATTCTCATGCGTGAAAAGGCTGCCTTCTCCGATGCTGTCGGTCATTCCATGGTCGACGATCTGAAGGAATATGCTGAAAGCTGCTATGGCGATGACTGGCAGGAAAAGGCTGCGAAGTATACTTTTGCAACACCCTTCACCAAGGAGAGTCTGCTCTACAGAGATCTCTTTGAAATGTACTACCCGCATCAGGCGGAAATGGTCAGCGACTTCTGGATGCCCAACAAGGAATGGGAAGGATGTAACGTCAACGATCCTTCTGCCAGAGTGCTTGCCAACTACGGTGACAGCGGCAAATAAGCTGTCATGGATTCAGAAAGGATTCTTCGGAATCCGGAGGTATTTATATGGATAACAATCAGGATCGCAAGACCCTTTATTCTGAAAACTTTGAACATGATGCCTGCGGTATCGGTGCTGTTGTAAGCATTGACGGTATCGCATCTCATGCCATCGTCGATGATGCCCTGACGATCGTTGAACGTCTGGAACATCGTGCCGGCAAGGATGCGACAGGTGAAATCGGTGATGGTGTCGGTGTTCTGCTTCAGATTTCTCATCGTTTCTTCAGCTCCCTGGATATTGATCTGCCGGATGCCGGTGACTATGGCATCGGTATGTTCTTCCTGCCGCAGGATGCATTAAAGCGCCGTCAGGCTCAGAAGCTGATGGAAGTCATCTGTTCCAAAGAAGGTGTCAGATTCATCTGCTGGAGAGATGTTCCGATCAATACATCCGTCTTAGGTCCGCGTGTACTGGAGACAATGCCTTTTATCTCTCAGTGCTTTGTGGAACGCCCTGCCGACATCGCCCGCGGTCTCGACTTTGACCGCAAGCTGTATGTCATCCGCCGTGTCTTCGAACAGAGTAATGATGAAACTTACGTCTGCTCTTTCTCTTCACGCACAGTTGTATACAAGGGCATGTTCCTTGTACATCAGCTGCGCCGTTTCTATCAGGATCTTGAACAGGAAAGCTACGAGAGTGCCATTGCCATGGTACATTCCCGCTTCTCTACAAATACAACACCAAGCTGGGAAAGAGCCCATCCTAACCGCTATATTCTGCACAATGGCGAAATCAATACGATCCGCGGCAATGCTGACCGTATGCTCGCCCGTGAAGAAACAATGGAATCTGCCTTCATGGAAGAAGACATGGATAAAGTTCTTCCTGTTATTTCCAAAACAGGTTCCGACTCCGCAATGCTGGATAACACTCTTGAGTTCATGATGATGAACGGCATCCCGCTGCCGTTAGCTGTCATGATCGCAATCCCTGAGCCTTGGCGCAATGATGCAAGCATGTCCCGCAGCAAGCGTGACTTCTATCATTACTATTCCACAATGATGGAACCCTGGGATGGTCCGGCTGCGATCTTCTTCTCCGATGGTGAAGTCATGGGTGCCGTACTGGACCGTAACGGTCTGCGTCCTTCCCGCTACTACATCACAAAGGACCGCCGCCTGATTCTGTCCTCCGAAGTCGGTGTTCTCGATATTCCTGCCGAAAACATTCTGGTGAAGTCCCGCCTGCAGCCCGGCAAGATGCTGTTAGTCGATACTGTACAGAAGAAGGTCATCTCCGATGCTGAATGCAAGGAAGGCTTTGCTTCCCGTCAGCCTTATGGTGAATGGCTGGATCAGTATCTGGTAACTCTGGAAGAACTGCCTGTTCCCAATAAGAAAGTACCGATGTATTCCCAGTCCTTAAGAGATAAGCTCTACAAGGCTTTCGGTTATACATACGAAGATATCAATGATGCCATTCTGACCATGGCCAAGACAGGATCCGAAAAGATCACAGCCATGGGCGCAGATATTCCCCTAGCCGTGCTTTCGGAAAAGCATCAGCCTCTGTTCAACTACTTCAAGCAGCTGTTTGCCCAGGTTACCAATCCTCCGATTGATGCCCTGCGTGAAAAGATGGTTACCGATACAACCGTATATATCGGTTCTGATGGCAACCTCCTGCAGGAAAAGGCAGAGAACTGCAGTGTTCTGCAGATTGAAAATCCGATCATCACTTCCGTGGAACTGATGAAGATCCGCAATATCAAGCGCCCCGGTTTCAAGGTAAAGACGATCAGTATGCTGTATTACAAGAATTCTTCTCTGAAGAATGCAATCAGCCGACTGTTTGTCGATGTTGACCGCGCATATCGTGACGGCTACAACATTCTGATTCTCTCTGACCGCGGTGTTGATGAATACCATGTTGCGATTCCGTCTCTGATGGCCGTATCTGCTATTGAACAGTATCTGGTACGTACAAAGAAGCGTACTGCCGTTTCCATTATTCTGGAAAGTGCAGAACCTCGTGATGTACATCATTTCGCTACACTGCTGGGCTATGGCGCCCGTGCTATTAACCCGTATCTGGCACATGAATGCGTAACGGAACTGGTTGAAAAGAACCGTCTGGATAAGGATACATATCAGGCGATTTCCGATTACAACAAGGCAGTGCTTGGCGGCATCGTAAAGATTGCTTCCAAGATGGGTATCTCCACTCTGCAGTCCTACCAGTCTGCGCAGATCTTTGAGGCGGTCGGTATCTGCCGTGAGGTCATTGATGAATACTTCACCAACACAGTTTCTCCGATTGAAGGCATTGGTCTGCGTGAAATCGGTGAAGGTGTGCAGTGGCGTCATAATCATGCCTTTGACCTTCTGGATCTTGGTGTAGATACAACGCTGGATTCTGTAGGTTCACATAAGCTGCGTTCCAGCAGTTCCGCTGAAGATCATATGTTCAATCCGCTGACTGTCATTGCTCTGCGTGAAGCAGTTCGTTCCGGCTCCTATGAACGTTTCTGTGAATATACAGATCTTGTGGATAACGAACGCAAACCGCATACACTGCGCGGGCTGATGGATTTCCGCTATCCTGAAGACGGCGGCATCAGTATTGATGAAGTCGAACCTGCATCTGAAATCGTCAAGCGTTTTAAAACAGGTGCGATGTCCTATGGCTCCATTTCCGAAGAAGCACATACAACAATGGCAATTGCCATGAACAGACTCGGCGGCAAGTCCAATTCCGGTGAAGGCGGCGAAGATCCTGCCCGTCTTGGCACGGAAAAGAACAGTGCTATCAAGCAGGTTGCTTCCGGACGTTTCGGTGTTACCATGCACTACCTCAACAGTGCGAAGGAAATTCAGATCAAGATGGCCCAGGGTGCTAAGCCCGGTGAAGGCGGTCATCTGCCCGGCAAGAAGGTCTATCCCTGGATTGCAAAGACCCGTTATTCCACACCCGGTGTATCTCTGATTTCCCCGCCCCCGCACCATGATATCTATTCCATCGAAGACCTGGCCCAGCTGATCTTCGACCTCAAGAATGCTAACCGTGATGCCCGCATTTCCGTAAAGCTCGTATCCGAAGCAGGTGTCGGCACCATCGCTGCCGGTGTTGTTAAAGCCGGTGCCGGCTGTGTACTGATCTCCGGTTACGACGGCGGTACAGGTGCAGCTCCCAAGAGCTCTATCCATAATGCCGGCTTACCGTGGGAATTAGGTCTTGCGGAAGCGCATCAGACACTGATCCGCAACGGTCTGCGTTCCCGCGTACGTCTGGAAACAGACGGCAAGCTGATGTCCGGCCGTGATGTTGCAATTGCCTGCATCCTTGGTGCTGAAGAATTCGGCTTTGCGACAGCACCGCTGATTGCCATGGGCTGTGTCATGATGCGTGTCTGCAATCTGGATACATGTCCTGTCGGTATTGCAACACAGAATCCTGACCTGCGCTGCCATTTCTCCGGCAAGCCTGAATATGTCATGAACTTCATGCTGTTCATCGCTGAACAGCTGCGTGAAATCATGGCAAAGCTTGGCATCAGAACTGTAGATGAACTGGTCGGCCGTACCGATCTGATCATTCCCCGCGAGCAGCGTATTACACATCGTGCTGAGACAATCGATCTTGGCAGCATCCTTTCCTCCTCCGAACCTGTTCACTATGATGTGCAGGATGAATACGACTTCGAACTGGATCAAACTCTGGATATCAAGAATCTGCTTCCTGCCTTCGCTCCTTATTTCAAGAATAAGAAGCCGCATACAGAAAGCATCGCCGTTTCCAGCGTCAACCGTACCTTCGGTACAATCCTTGGCAGTGAGATCGACCGTATCTTCGGCAGTTCCCTGAAGGAAGATACATACAAGCTCAAGTGCACAGGTGGCGGTGGCCAGTCCTTCGGTGCCTTTATCCCCAAGGGCATGACTATCGATCTCTCCGGTGATGCCAATGACTATTTCGGCAAGGGCTTATCCGGCGGCAAGCTGATCATCAAGCCTGATAAGAAGTCCGTATTTGAAGCGAAGGACAACATCATCATCGGTAACGTTGCTCTATATGGTGCAACTTCCGGTAAGGCCTTCATCAACGGTATCGCCGGTGAACGTTTCTGTGTCAGAAACTCCGGTGCTACAGCAGTCGTTGAAGGCTGCGGTGATCATGGTTGTGAATACATGACCGGCGGCCGTGTTGCCATCCTTGGTCCTACCGGCAAGAACTTCGCAGCCGGTATGTCCGGTGGTATTGCCTACGTTCTTGATGAAAACCATGATCTCTATCTGCGTCTGAACAAGCAGATGGTTACCATGACATCCATCACGGAACGTCACGATGCTTCCGAACTGAAGCACATGATCGCTGATCATGTACAGGCAACCGGTTCTCCCTTCGGTAAGCAGATTCTTGATCACTTTGAGGACTACCTTCCCAGGTTCAAGAAGATCGTTCCGATGGACTATCAGAAGATGCTCTCTGCCATTGCTCAGATGGAAGAAAAGGGCATGAGTGCAGAGCAGGCAGCCATGGAAGCTTTCCTGGCAGTAAGCAAGGCTTAAGGAGGAAATGTTATGGGAAAACCTACAGGATTCATGGATTTTCAGCGTAAGGCAAATCCTTCTGCGGAACCTCTGCAGCGCATTAAGGGCTTCAATGAATTCCATCCCGCGCTGAATCTCAAGGAACGCACAAAGCAGGCCGGCAGATGCATGGACTGCGGTATCCCCTTCTGTCAATCCGGTGCGCAGTTCGGCAGTTCCATCAGCGGCTGTCCTCTGCATAACCTGATTCCGGAATGGAACGATGAGATCTGGAACGGCAGCTGGCAGGAAGCACTGCATCGTCTGCTGAAAACAAACAACTTCCCCGAATTTACCGGCAGAGTGTGCCCTGCTTTATGTGAAGCAGCCTGCACATGCAATCTGACCGGTGAGGCGGTTACTGTAAACAACAACGAGCTGGCCATCATTGAGAAGGGCTTTGAACAGGGCTGGGTTACGCCTCGTGTTCCGGCTGTCCGCAGCGGCAAAAAGGTTGCCGTCATCGGTTCCGGTCCTTCCGGTCTGGCGGTTGCGGATCAGCTTAATCACCGCGGTCACTGCATTACAGTCTTTGAAAGAAACAATCGTCCGGGCGGTCTTCTGATGTACGGCATTCCCAACATGAAGCTGGACAAGAAGATCGTAGAACGCCGTATTCAGCTGATGGAAGCGGAAGGTGTTGTCTTCCGCACCAATGTAAATGTCGGTAAAGACATCTCCTATGATCAGCTGAATGCAGAATTCGATGCTGTCATCCTCTGCTGCGGATCCACTGTCCCTCGCGACCTGCAGGTAGAAGGACGTGATGCAGACGGTGTCCACTTTGCCGTCGATTATCTGACTGCCGCAACCCGTAAGGTCATCGGTGAAACAGATACTTTCGCAATTACTGCGGAAAACAAGAATGTCATCGTTGTCGGCGGCGGTGATACCGGCAATGACTGTGTCGGCACTTCCATCCGTCAGGGCTGCGCTTCTGTCGTACAGCTGGAAATGATGCCGATGCAACCGCTGGTTCGTGCTGAAAACAATCCCTGGCCGCAATGGCCGAAGGTCCTGAAGACCGACTATGGTCAGCAGGAAGCGATTGCTGTCTTCGGCAGCGATCCGCGTATGTACCAGACAACAATCAAGGCGATTCACAAAGATGACAATGGTGCTGTATGTGCAGTTACAGTTGTCAGCCTTGAACCGCAGATGAATAACGGCCGTATGGTCATGAGTGAAGTCGAAGGCTCTGAAAAGCAGCTGCCCTGCGATCTTCTGCTCATCGCCGCCGGCTTCACCGGCTGCGAAACTTACGTAGCCGAATGCTTCGGTGCTGAACTTGGCAGCCGCGGCACAGTATTGACATCCGAATATCAGACAGAAAACCCGAAGGTCTTTGCGGCAGGTGACTGCCGCAGAGGTCAGAGTTTAGTTGTATACAGCATCATGGAAGGCCGTGAATGTGCTCGCGCCGTTGACAGCTACCTGATGGGTTACAGCAATATGTTCTGATATAGTTGTGTTCTCTTTTATATGGGCAGTACGGAAGCAGCGTTCCGTACTGTCCGCTTTTTTTGTTGCAGCCATCGGGATGTCTTCTGTCTCTTTGCTGGGAGGCTGAGGACAGAACTGCTGCGTGCTCAGTGTTAATACAGGGAGGCTCTGAGCGATCCGAATGACTGCATGTTATGCACCTCCTCTTCAGACATCACACTGTACATATTCACTGCGTCCTTGGATTCTCCCCGCAGAAAAAAAGAAAAAATCCGATGCAGCTGCCTTTTCGTGCAGAAACATCGGATTGATTCATTTTTGTATCACTGGTTGATTGTGGAAATCACAGGAATGACTTCTTCCAGAGCATCCAGCACAATACGGGCAGTATCCAGAGATGTAAACATATTCACACCATTCTGGACAGCACATCTGCGGATGGCAATGCCATCGGAATGATGCGATTTATTGACCAGAGATTGTGTATTGACAATGTAGCTGACATAGCCTGCCTGGATGGAAGTGAGAATTTCATTGGAACCATCAGACAGCTTGCGGCGTACACGGGTACGGATACCATGATTCTTCAAGAAAGCAGCTGTACCTTCTGTCGCTTCGATATTGAAGCCCAGACGATAGAATCTGCGTACCAGCGGCAGAGCCTCTTCCTTGTCCTCGTCAGCGATTGTAACGATGACGGTACCGTAATCCTTCATCTTGATTCCGGACGCCTGCAGAGCCTTATACAGGGCTCTGTTAAGCTGTACATCATAGCCGATTGCTTCACCTGTAGACTTCATTTCCGGAGAGAGGTAAGCATCCATGCCTGTCAGCTTGGCAAAGGAGAAGGCAGGTGCCTTGACGTACCAGCGCTGTGCCTTTTCCGGCATCAGCTCATTGATGCCCTGTTCGGCAAGACTGATACCAAGCATGACCTTTGTGGCAATGTTGACAAGGTTGCAGCCGGAAGACTTGGACAGGAAAGGAACGGAACGGGAAGCACGGGGATTGACTTCAATGACATAGACATGGTCATTTTCATCAACGATAAACTGAATGTTGAAGAGACCGCGGATACCGATTCCTAAGCCAAGCTTCTCGGTATAATCCGCAACTGTCTGCTTTACTTCTTCGGAGAGAGAGAACGGCGGATAGACACTGGTGGAGTCACCGGAATGCACACCTGTACGTTCAACCAGTTCCATGATGCCGGGCAGGAATACCTGCTCACCATCACAGATGGCATCGATTTCAATTTCCTTACCGGATACATACTTATCGATCAGTACCGGTTTCGTTGCATCAACACTGAAGGCATTGCGCAGATAACGTTCCAGATTTTCCTGCTTAGCAACGATTTCCATTGCTCTTCCACCCAGTACAAAGCTGGGACGTACAAGCAGCGGATAGCCGATTCTGCCTGCCGCCTGCATGCCTGCTTCAATGGAAGTGACGGCTTCACCAACAGGATTAGGAATATGCAGAGCCTTGATGACAGCATCGAAGGCATCGCGGTTTTCTGCTTTTTCAATTGCTTCGCAATCTGTACCGATGATCTTTACACCGCGATCATGCAGAGCCTGCGCCAGATTGACGGCAGTCTGTCCGCCTAATGTCGCAATAACACCTTCCGGCTGTTCAAGATGAATGATGTTCATGACATCTTCTGCAGTCAGCGGTTCAAAGTAAAGCTTATCGGCAGTTGTATAGTCAGTGGATACTGTTTCCGGATTGTTGTTGATGACAATGGCTTCATAGCCCATTTCACGAATCGTATGCACGGCATGTACAGTGGAGTAGTCAAACTCAACACCCTGGCCGATACGGATCGGACCGGAGCCAAGGACAATGATCTTCTTATTGTCAGAAACAATGGATTCATTTTCCTGTGCATAAGTGGAGTAGAAGTAAGGTACATAGCTTTCAAACTCACTGGCACAGGTATCAATCATCTTATAGACAGGGAAGATGTTCTTTTCACAGCGCAGAGCATAGATATCATCTTCCTTCATCTGCCAGAGGCGGGCGATATAAGCATCTGCGAAGCCCATGCGCTTTGCTTCTTTGAGCAGTTCGATACTGCCGATTCCTTCCTGCAGTTCCTTTTCAAAGTCGACAATAATCTTGATCTTATCCAGGAAGAACATGTCAATCTGTGTTACATCGCAGATACGAGAAGAGTCGACACCCAGTTCAAACAGACGGGCAATCGCATAGACACGATCATCTGTACCCTGATGTACATATCTGAGCAGTTCTTCAGCAGTCATGTCATTGAACTTATCCATATGCACATGATCCTTATGATCTTCCAGAGAACGGATTGCCTTCAGGAAGCTTTCTTCAAAGCTTCTGCCTACACTCATGACTTCACCTGTCGCCTTCATCTGTGTTGACAGCTGATTCTGTGCAGCCGGGAACTTATCGAAGGGGAAACGGGGCATCTTGGTAACGACATAGTCCAGTGTCGGTTCAAAGCATGCCGGTGTATTGACCAGCTGGATTTCATCCAGATTCATGCCTACAGCAATCTTGGCGGAAACACGGGCAATCGGGTAGCCGGAGGCCTTGGATGCTAAAGCAGAGGAACGGGAGACACGGGGATTGACTTCAATGACAAAGTAACGGAAGGAATGAGGATCTAAAGCAAACTGCACGTTGCAGCCGCCTTTGACATTCAGGGCTCTGATAATACGCAGAGCACTGTCTCTGAGCATGTGATATTCCTTGTTGGTCAGAGTCTGGCTGGGAGCGACGACAATAGAGTCCCCGGTATGAATACCGACCGGATCCAGGTTTTCCATATTACATACAGTAATAGCTGTATCGTTGGCATCACGGATGACTTCATATTCGATTTCCTTGTAGCCCTTGATGCTCTTTTCAACCAGCACCTGATGCACCGGAGAAAGCGCCAGAGCGTTCTTCATCATTTCCCTGAGTTCTTCTTCATCGTAGGCAAAACCGCCGCCTGTGCCGCCTAATGTGAAGGCAGGACGCAGGATCACGGGGTAGCCGATCTGTTCTGCTGCAGCGACTGCTTCTTCGATGGAATAAGTGATCTGTGAAGGTACGACCGGTTCACCGATGCTTTCGCATAACTCCTTGAACAGCTCACGGTCTTCCGCACATTCGATACTCTCAACATCTGTACCCAGCAGTTCAATTTCACATTCTTCCAGAACACCTTTACGCGCCAGCTGTACTGCCAGGTTCAGACCGGTCTGACCGCCGATGCCGGGAACAATCGCATCCGGACGTTCAAAGCGGCAGATACGGGCCATGTATTCCAGTGTCAGCGGTTCCATGTATACCTTATCGGCAACGGAAGTATCGGTCATGATTGTGGCGGGGTTGGAGTTGGCAAGAATGACTTCATAGCCTTCTTCCTTCAGAGCAAGGCAGGCCTGTGTACCGGCATAGTCGAATTCCGCCGCCTGACCGATGACGATCGGGCCGGAACCGATCACGAGAACCTTCTTAATATCTGTTCTTTGCGGCATGTTCCTTTTCCTCCTCCATATATTCAACAAAGTGATTAAACAGGTAATGGCTGTCCTGCGGACCGGGTGCACTTTCAGGATGATACTGAACACTGAAGACTTTATCTTCTCTGCACTCCGCACCTTCAATGGTGTTGTCGAGCAGGTTCATATGTGTAATGGTCAGCTTTGTACCTTCTGCACTGGCAGGATCAACGGCATAGCTGTGATTCTGGGAAGTCATTTCAATTTTGCCGGTAAGCAGATTCTTGACCGGATGATTGCCGCCGCGATGTCCGAACTTCAGCTTGTAGGTTTTTGCACCATAGGACAATGCCAGAATCTGATGACCCAGACAGATCCCGAAGATCGGTACCTTGCCTTTCAGCTTACGCACAGTTTCAACTACTTCCGGTACATCCTCAGGATCACCGGGACCATTGGACAGGAAGACACCGTCCGGTTTCATGAAGGCAATCTCTTCTGCTGTTGTGTTATAGGGAACAACTGTCACATTGCAGCCGCAGCGATTGAGGGAACGGATGATATTCAGCTTGATGCCGCAGTCAATCGCAACCACACTGAAGCGGGCATCGGCTGTACGGGAATACCATCTCTTGCGGCAGCTGACACGGCGCACAGCATCGTGCGGTACCGGTGTCTCCGCAATCTTCTTCAGACCTTCTTCCACGCTGACATCCGAATCCGTAAGCAGCACTCTGCGGCTGCCGAGGTCACGGATACTGCGGGCCAGCTTTCTTGTATCAATGCCGGAAATACCGGGAATGCCGTTTTCTTCCAGCAGTTCGGATAAACCTTTAACACAGCGGAAGTTGGACGGAGAATCGTTATAGTCGTAGACGATCAGACCGCCGATGTTCGGTGTCTTGCATTCAAAGTCTTCTTCGGCAATACCGTAGTTGCCGATCAGCGGATATGTCATGACAACTGCCTGGTCCGTATAGGAAAGGTCAGAGACAATTTCCTGATAGCCGGCCATGGATGTGTTGAAGACAATCTCACAGACACGTTCATCTTTTGAACCGAAGCTGTAGCCATAGTATTCACTGCCATCCTCAAGGATGATCTTTCTGTCATATGCTCTCATTTCTTCTCTCCCTTCCTTAAGGACAGCTTGCCTTCAAACTTATCCTTCATCGTATTGTCCGGAATTCTGGTCGGATATGTACCGGAGAAGCAGGCATGGCAGTAATCCTGACTGCCGATCATCTCCGCCAGATCCTCAATCTGCAGATAGCCAAGGCTGTCTGCACCGATGATCTGTGCTATCTCAGGAATAGAATGATGACAAGCAATCAGATTCTCCTGAGAATCGATATCCGTACCGTAATAGCAGGGATTTCTGAAAGGAGGTGCAGAGATGCGCATGTGAATTTCCTTCGCACCTGCCGACTTTAACAGATTGACGATCTGACCGCTGGTAGTACCGCGGACAATGGAGTCATCAATCAGAATGACACGCTTGCCCTTTACTTCTTCCGCAATCGGACTGAGCTTGATCTTGACCTGATCAATACGCTGTCCCTGACCGGGTGAAATAAAGGTACGGCCGATGTATTTATTCTTGATAAAGCCAAGACTGTAGGGAATGCCGGAAGCCTCGCTGTAACCTAAGGCCGCATCCAGGCCGGAATCCGGTACACCTATGACAATATCCGCTTCAACAGGATGACGTCTCGCCAGCAGACGTCCTGCCGCCTTGCGGGCAGCGTGAACGGAAACACCATCGATCACAGAATCCGGTCTTGCAAAGTAGATATATTCAAAGATGCAGGGAGAATGACGCTTTGTACTGCAGTGAGAAGTATCGGAATGAACACCGTTTTCATCGAAGATCACCAGTTCACCAGGTTCAATGTCACGTTCGAATTTTGCGCCGACAGCAAGCAGAGCACAGCTTTCCGAAGCAATGATATATGTACCATCTTCCAGTGTTCCATAGCATAACGGACGGAAACCGCGGGGATCACGGACAGCGATCATCTTGGCTGAAGACATGACCACAAGAGAATATGCACCTTCCAGACGATCCATCGCCTTGCTTACAGCCTTTTCAATGGAAGGAGTCTTCAGTCTTTCCTGCGTGATGATATAGGTAATGATTTCGGTATCACTGGTACCGTGGAAGATCGCACCACCCAGTTCCAGTTCTGTTCGCAGCAGATCCGCATTGCTTAAGTTGCCATTATGTGCCAGAGCCAGCTTGCCCTTCTGATGATTGATCACCAGCGGCTGGCAGTTGGAACGGTTTGTCGCACCAGTCGTACCATAGCGGACATGTCCCACAGCCATGTTTCCTTCCGGAAACTTCTGCATGACTTCTCTTGTAAAGACATCATTCACAGTGCCAAGATCCTTATGAACCGTGAAGACACCATCATCATTGATCACAATGCCGCAGCTTTCCTGACCGCGATGCTGGAGTGCATAAAGACCATAGTACGTAAAGCCCGCAAGATTCTGCGGAACCGGAGACCAGACGCCGAAGACGCCGCATTCTTCATGTATTGCCACTTCCCAATACCTCCTCTAAACAAAAGAAAAGGCCCTCATTCGAACACTGAAAACAACAGTTCGAATAAGCGCCTTTGCTTACCGTTCGGAATTTTACAGCCGCTGTGTACGATTGTCAATTCAGAGACAGAAGAAAAGCCGAACGTTCCGAAGAAACATTCGACTTTGCTGAAACAATGATTTATGCCTGAGCAGATGTCTCCCATTGAGCATTGAAGAGAGATGCGTAGAAACCTCTGTTTGCGAGCAGTTCTTCATGTGTACCGCGTTCAATGACATTGCCATGCTGAAGCACGAGGATCTGATCTGCAGTCTTAATCGTAGAAAGACGATGAGCAATGATGAAGGTTGTCTTGCCTTTGCACAGTTCCAGCATTGCCTTCTGAATCTTCTGTTCAGTATTGGAGTCAACGTTGGAAGTTGCTTCATCCAGAATCAGCATTCTTGCATCGGAAAGCATTGCACGGGCAATGGTAAGCAACTGCTTCTGACCCTTGGAGATGTTAACACCATCATCTGTAAGGATCGTGTCATAACCATCCTTCAAGGACATGATGAAGTCATGAATATCCACTGCCTTGCACGCTTCAATCACTTCCTCACGGGTTGTATTGTCACGGCCATAGGCAACATTCTCCAGAATGCTTCCTTCAAACAGCCATGTATCCTGCAGAACCATGGAGAACTGGCGGCGCAGGGAATCTCTTGTGCAATGGAGAATATCATTGCCATCCACGGAGATCACACCGCTGTCAGGATCATAGAATCTCATTAACATGTTGATGATGGTAGTCTTGCCGGCACCGGTAGGACCGACAATGGCAATCATTTTGCCGCTGTCTGCTTTCAGATCCAGACCATGGATAATTTCCTTGCCTTCGATGTAGCTGAAGTGAACACGGTCGAAACCAACATCACCCTTTACTTCATTCAGTTCCACAGCATCTGTATCATCTGCCTTTTCAGACGGTTCATCCAGCAATGCAAAGACACGTCTTGCCGCAGAAAGGCAGGACTGCAGTTCCGCAATCATTTCCGCAGTTTCACTGATCGGGCCGGAGAAACGGCGGGAGTACAGCACGAAGGAAGAGATATTGCCGACGGAGATTTCCCCTGCCATGAACAGCAGACCGCCGAAACCGGAGATAATGCCTAAGGACAGGTTATTGACGAAGTTAACCGTAGGACCAACCAGAGAGCCCTGATAATCAGCTTCATAGTATGTATTGACCGCATCAACATTTCTTGCATCAAAGCGGCCTGTGATTGTATCTTCCTGACCATAGGCCTTGATGGTCTTATGACCGGAAAGCATTTCTTCCGCAAAGCCGTTCAGTTCACCCAGCTTGCGGGAGCGGGCATGGAACAAGGGGCGTACCTTCAAGGCACGTACACGGGTAATGAAGATGATGACCGGTACAGTAAAGACAAAGACAATGCACAGCTTAGGGGAGATGCGGATCATCATGATCAGTGAACCTACTACCGTAATCAGCATCGTCATGACCTGAATCAGATCTGAAGACAATGAAGTATTGATCGTATCGATATCGTAGGAGATACGGGAGATTACATCACCTACCTGTGTACGGTCAAAGAAGGATACCGGCAGAGTAAGCAGATGTTCAAATACTTCCTTGCGCATTTCCTTGGTAATACCGGAAGATACATGAATCAAAGCAACCTGTGTAGCATACGCCAGTGTACAGCTGCCGGCAACCGCGCCCAGCATCAACAGAGAACGGCGGAATACTTCCGGGAAGTTGACATTGCCTGCTGTACCGATTGCATCAATGGCAGAACCGGCAAGAGCAGGAATGAATAAGGCAAGTGTGTTGGAGCCGATGGTAAAGATCATAGCCAGAGCCATCAGCTTGTGATGCTTTAACAAATATCCGAACAGACGGATCAGAGTTTCTCCGGAACTCTTTTTCTTCTCAGTCAAACAGAGCACCTCCCATCTGTGATTCAGCGATAGACGCATACAGTTCGTTGCTTTCCAGCAGTTCTTCATGTGTACCATGACCATTGATATGACCATGATCCAGAACGATGATCTGATCACAGTCCTTTACGGCAGATACACGCTGGGCAATGATGATCATTGTCGCATCCGGATACTTCTCTGCCAGAGCCTTACGCAAAGATGCATCTGTCTTGTAGTCCAGAGCACTGGAAGAGTCATCCAGAAGCAGGAATGCAGGCTTGGAAGCAAAGGCACGGGACAGCAGCACACGCTGACGCTGACCGCCGGAGAGATTGGTACCCTTGGTTGTCAGCTTATGTTCTGTACCCTCTTCCAGAGAGTCGATGAATTCGGAAGCCTGTGCATTGACAATGGCTTCGTGCATATCTTCTTCGTTTATTTCACGGCCAAAGGCGATGTTCTCACCGATGGTATCCGCAAACAGGAAGTCATTCTGCATGACAATACCGAACTGTGAACGCAGGCGTGCAGGTTCAATAGAACGGATATCTTCACCATTCAGATAGATCGCACCCTGGTCTGTATCATAGAAATGCAGAAGCAGAGAGAGCAGTGTACTCTTGCCGGAACCGGTTGCCCCGATCAGGCCTAATGTCTCACCCTTCTTCAGCTTGAAGTCGATATCTTCAACGTTATTGCGTACATGCAGATAAGAGAATGTCACATGATCAAAGTTGATGGCATATTCAGGATCTGCGGAAGGATAGTCCTTGATGACCCAGTCCTTCTCAGTTTCCGTATTGAGTACTTCCATGATTCTGCCGGAAGAAGCCATACCCTTGGAGAACATGATGAACATACGGCTGATCGCCAATAAAGAACGAGAAATCATCTGGAAATAGGACATGAAAGCCAGGATCTTGCCGGCTTCACTGATGCCAAGATTCACTCGATATGCACCAACCAGAATGACACCGATCATACCCATATATAACAGAAGATTCATAGCCGGGTTGATGATGGCCATAACCATCTGTGCATGCACTTCCTCTTCACGCAGAGCTGTATTCACACCTTCGAAACGATTGCGTTCATAACCCATACGGGACAGTGCCTTAATGACACGGATACCCTGAGAGTTCTCACGAACAACGGAAACCATGCGGTCATTGGCTTTCTGAACCTTTGTGAACAGCGGAATACCCTGGGAAGCACGAATATACACCAGAATAAACATAAACGGTGAGAGAGCCAGGAAGACCATTGCCAGAGCCGGATCCATAACAAAAGTCATGATCAGACCGCCGGCGACAATAATCGGAGCACGTACACCCAGTCTCTGCATCATCGTTACCATGCGATGCACGTTATAGGTATCGCTGGTCAGACGGCTTTCCAGAGAAGGTATGGTATAGGCATCTGTCTTCTCACAGGATAAATACAAAGTCTTTTCAAACAGATCATGACGCAGATTTCTGGTAACATCACGAGCTACGGCAGTCGCACGGCGATTAGCCACAACATTCATTCCCCATGCCCCTAAAGCACAGGCAACCATGACTCCCATCCAGATCACAATCTGACGGATATCCTTCGCCGGAACGGCTTCATCGATAATGCGGGACAGAAGATCCGGAAGCAGCAGTTCCAGAAATGTTCCCGTTGCCTTGATGGCAAAGCCGATGGCCATAGCGCCGGCACACGGCTTCAGGTAATCTCTTAATCTTTTCATGACTGCTAGTATACTCTTATTTCACTTTTCAGATAATTCATAATGCCCGCAGAAAACAGAAAAAACTGCGCAATTTCTTACGCAGTAAGATGGATTAGAAGTTCACGCATTCATCCAATCATTCAGGATACTGTACCTTCTGATTGGAAACATAGGTTAACGTAATTTCAACTGTCTCAGAATTATCCGTATCACATGTCATTGTGATATCCTGTGCTCTTTCTTCAAATTCCTCTAAAGCTCCTTCAGCCAGGTTTACAGCACCGACATATTCCATGATGCCTGCTCCGCCATCGTATCCGGTTTTGATCTTCAGTTCTGCATCCGGACCGTCAATTTCAAAAGGATCACCGAAATAATCGGAAAGCTCACCAAATTCACAATAAGAATTAGAAATGGAAGCATCGGCAGGTTTTGTTACTCTGATCAGAAAGTACGAAGTACCCTCATATTCCGTAAATGTATAGTATCCTTTATATCCCAGACTCTCTCCATCCACAACATCGTGGGACTCTGCTTCAGAAACAGAGGAAGAAACAGACGCACAGCCGGACAAGAAGAAGAGGGACATCGAGCAAATCATCAGTAGACGAATAGCTTTATAAATGATCTTTTTCATAATGATCTCCGTTAAGTTAAAGTAAAGTATGAGAAGTGTATCAGATGCTCATTAAAAGAGCATCTTCCGGTGCATAACACTCATCGATATTCTGCAATGCAAGAATCACATCTGCTTCATAGATCTATTGTAATAACTGTTATGCATGCAGATATTTACACCTTCATGCTACACTTGAAACCATTTATGATCAATTCCCGCTTTTCTTAATATTTCCCCAAACAAAAACTGCCCTCATAGATGAAGGCAGTATTGATTGCCTGGGAAATATTATTCCTGTACTTCCTTTGTCTCAGCTACATACTTTCTGTAGATGATGTAAGGGAAGATTGTACCGGCGATGAAGCTCAGCGGCCACGCCAGCCATACAACATCGAGGGAGCCAAGCAGCTTAGCACCAATCAGAGCGACCGCAACCTTTGCGCCTAACTGCATGAAACCGCCGATAACAGATTCTGTCGCTTTGCCGATACCACGCAGTACCTGCTGGTATGTGCACATGATACCGCAGAAGACACCGGGTACAGCCGCAATCAGCAGATATCTGTAGGCAACATTTACAACCACATCAGAAGGATTGGACAAAAACAGATGCACCATTGCTTTACCGCCGATGACAAGCAGGAAACCTAAAGCTGCGGATACTACGATGTTCATGATCCAGGAAGCACGTACACCCTTAGGAATACGGTCATGACGCTTGGCACCGAAGTTCTGACCTGAATAGACAGACAGGGAAGCACCGATGTTTTCCATCGGCAGCAGTACCAGTGTACCAAGACGGCTGGCTGCAGTATAGGCAGCCATAACCGCTTCACCGAATCCGTTGATGCAGCTCTGCACAACGATATTGCCGAGGTTATTGAAACCGGACTGCAGTGCAATCGGAACTGCCAGAGTAGTGATCTTTCCTAACAGAGGCATATCCAGACGGAAGTCATTGCGGGTCAGACGCATCTCTTCATACTTGGTATAGAACATATATAAGGCAAAGAATACAGACATTGCCTGTGCCAGAGCAGTTGCCCAGGCAGAACCTGCAACACCCCAATGAAAACCTGCCACAAAGAGAATATCCAGAAGAACATTGCTGAAGACAGATACAATCAGACAATACAATGCTGTCATGCTGTCGCCCATGCCGCGGAAGGCATTATTCAGCAGGAAGTAGAACATCGGACATGCAGTTGTCAGAAAGACAATGCGCATATAGGATGCAGCCTGTGCCAGCGGACCTTCCGGTGTACCCATCAGACGCAGAATCGGAACGGTCAGCGGAATACCGATGGCAATCGTAATTGCAGAAATTGCCACGGCAAGATAGACACTGGATGCCAGTGTATGACGCATACCGGGAATATCCTTACGACCAAAGCACTGCGATAAGATAATGCCGACACCGACATTGACACCGATGACCATGGAAGATGTAAGCAGAACAATCGGCATGCATACACCGATCGCTGCCAGCGCGGACTGACCGAGGAAACGGCCGACGATAATACTATCTGTAATGGAATATACCTGATTGAGCAGATTACCTGCCAGAGCCGGCAGAGTAAACATGGTTAACAGACGCAGCGGACTGCCTTCTGTCATATCAATCGAGCTGTTCTTTTTCTTCTCCATTGTTCTTTCTCCTTTACTGCACGGAAAGAATACTAACATGCTCATTTATATCATTCAATGCATATACAAAGGGGGAGCATCATCCCCCCCTGCTTTCTCTATTCAGCCTGCAATTCTGCTTTCAGACGAAGAATGTTCTCTTCAATCATCTTCATGATCTTCAGGAATTCCTCATCACTTTTACCGGTCGGATCATCCAGCTGCCAGTTGTCGTCAAAGTCTCTGCCAATATATGGACAGCTCACATTACAGCCCATGGAGATCGCCAGATCCACTTCCGGAATATCCGTGATCAGCTTACTGTACTGTCTCTGCTCCATATCAATGCCATACACTTCCTTCATCAGACGTACAGCATCCTGGTTGATCTGCGGTTTTGTCTCTGTACCTGCCGAGAAGCTTTCAAACACATCTGAGGCAAGGTGTCTTCCCAGTGCTTCTGCCATCTGTGAACGGCAGGAATTATGGACACAGATAAATGCTACTTTCTTCATGATCACTTATTCCAGAACACTGTTCATGAAGGCAATGATGCCTGCTTCAACATACTGCTTGATGTCACTGTAATTATGGATTTCATGACGATAGCCGGTATAAAGCTTTGTTGTGACCTTGTGACCTGTATCAATCAGCCAGTTAGCACACTGATAAACACCGGTACCATACTGACCTACCGGATCCTGATCACCGGCAATATTGTAGATCGGCAGTTCCTTCGGAACTTTCTTTGCCCATTCTTTTCCTTGAATGCATTCCATCATCTGCAGGAAATACAGCCAGGAACGATTAATAACAGTCTTAGTGAAAGCATCAAACGGATCCTTTGCATGATCCTGCTGTACATAAGGATCATCACAGATCCATTCATTGCCGAGCTTTGCCCCTTCCGGACATCTGTCAAACATCCAGCCCATCGCTGCTCCGGCAATCATCGGATCAGCTTCCAGAGCCTTACCTTCATCAACATCCTTCTGTGCAATACCTAAAGCAATATCCAGACCCGGCCATTCCCCGGAAGTACCGCAGATGGTTACCCCGGCCAGCCCTTCACCATACTTAGTGATATAGTCTCTGACAATGAAGGAACCCATGCTGTGACCAAACAGGAAATAAGGCAGATCAGGATACATCTTCTGTGTCAACAGACGCAGCTGATGTTCATCCTCCATCATCGTATGGCAGCCCTGATCTCCCCAGTCACCCCAGGTATCGGAATCCGCTGCAGTCTTGCCATGACCAACGTGGTCATCCGCAGATACGATATAGCCTGCTTCCATAAATGATACGATCATATGCAGATAACGGCGGGAGTGCTCACCGAAACCATGGATCAGCTGTACAATACCTCGCGGTCTGCATGCAGGTACATAGATCCAGCCCTTTACTTCATCACGCTGGTTGAATGATTTGAAACTCACTTCATGAAGCATAATTATGATCTCCTTTTTCTTCTGATTTCATTATAGCAATCAATTATGTTCACAATATGTGCAGCTTTCTTCCATGAGTTCGGAATACCCATCTCATTCTATTTGCAGCACTCACTTCTTCCGGCAATATCACATACACGCTGCTACCAACGGTATACAGACTGATACAGCAATGGTATGACCATGAATTCAGTCGTGATATGATCACCAGAAAACTGAATACTTGGTCACATGGTTCCCTTACTGCAAGCACAAAGAAAACGGATGCTCGAAATAATAATACGAACATCCGTTACCTTCATGATATGAGTATTACTTTGCGGCGTTGTAGATTGCCTTGATATCGTCAAATGCCAATGTCTTGAAGGTACCGATAGTTCTTGTACGATCATATGTGCATTCAACAGTGAACTGTTCAATCTCTTCATCTGTAGGTGTATGACCAAGCAGTTCTGTCAGAGTGACAGGCATACCAAGACTCTTGAAGAATTCATTTGTCTTTTCAATACCTGCATCTGCAGCCTTCTGATCATCTGCTTCTGCAATGCCGTATACCTTACGTGCAAACTGAACAAAACGGCCTACATTTACATCCATGACATAACGGCTCCATGCTGCCCAGACAGCAGACAGAGTTGCACCGTGTGTGGAGTCATAAATGGCAGAGATTGCCATACCCAGCTGATGACATGCCCAGTCACCATCACGAGGAGTATCACCCTTAGCACCAAGACCTGTCAGACCAACGTGAGACACACTGCCGCACCACATGATTTCGGACATTGCTTCATAGTCTGTGGGATTCTCTACACCGATAGGACCGTACTTGATGATGTCACGGAACAGACCTTCAGCGATTTCATCTGTCAGATGATTGCCCAGTACAGCCGGGAAATAACGTTCAGATGTATGCATGAAGATATCAGCTGCACCGGCACCGATCTGATACTTAGGCAGTGTCATTGTCAGTTCCGGATTCATGATTGCAAACTTCGGACGATTGAAATCAGTATTGCATCCGCGCTTTGTCGGCGGAACTTTTGTATCATTAGTTAATACGGAAGAATTGCTGGTTTCACTGCCGGCTGCGGAAATTGTCAGAATAGAACCGATCGGCAGAGACTTTGTAACCTTTGTACCTGTCCAGAAATCCCAGACATCATGTTCAGGATCAGCGATGGCATGTGCTACACCTTTAGCTGTATCCAGTACGGAACCGCCGCCGACTGCCAAAATGAAGTCAACACCGGCCTCAAGACCTGCCTTAACCATAGCACGTGCTGTAGATACCAGAGGATTGGGTACAACACCGCCCATTGTCATATAGGCAATACCGTTTTCTTCCAGATGCTTTGTAACACGATCAATCAGACCGCTTCTGACAGCACTCTGACCACCATACATGACAAACACCTTCGTACCGCCATACTTCTTGACCAGATCTGCTGTTTGCAGTTCTGTGTTTCTGCCGAAGACGATCTCCGTCGGGGCATGATAAGTAAATTTCTCCATATTCTCTCTCCTTATATCTTCGTCTATTTTACATCAATATACAGGGGAAAAGAAAAACACACTTTCGTGTGTCTTTCTGACTTACATCTTTTCAGGAGCACTTACGCCAATCAGATCCAGCGCATTCTTCATTGTGATCATAGCTGCTGTAACAAGACCCAGTCTCTGGTTTGTCAGTTCTGCATTGCTCGGATCAACAACTCTGCAGCTGTTATAGAAACTGTGGAAATCTCTTGCCAGAGTTGTGCAGTAACCGCAGATTCTGTTCGGTGCACGATGAGCAGCAGCGTCCGCAACTGTCTTGGGGAATTCCGCAATCTGCTTCAGAATTGCCAGTTCCTTAGGATCCGTCAACAGATCATATGCTTCCTTCTTTTCAAAAGCAGGCGCATCGTTTCTGTGCAGAATGGAATACATTCTTGTATGTGCATACTGTGCATAGTATACAGGGTTATCGTTGGACTTCTGCTTAGCCAGATCCATATCGAAATCCATCTGTGTATTCAGTTCCTTGGAAACAAAGAACCATCTAGCTGCATCTACACCTACATCTTCGCACAGTTCACGAATTGTAATCGCATTGCCTGTACGCTTGGACATCTTGACTTCTTCACCATTGGATACCATACGCACCATCTGAATGAGGTCAACCATCAGGGAATCCGGATTATGACCCAGAGCTTCCATAGCACACTTCATACGTGTGACATAGCTGTGGTGATCAGCACCCCACAGATTCACCAGAGTGTCATAGCCTCTTTCATACTTATATACATGGTTGGCAATATCCGGTGTCAGATATGTTAACAGACCGGAGTTCTTGCGCAGTACACGATCCTTGTCATCACCGAACTGTGTGGAACGGAACCACAGAGCATCATCCTGTTCAAATGTCAGACCCTTTTCTGTCAGAGCATTGATGCATTCTTCAATTCTTGCACTGTTGTTCTGATAGAAGAAACGTTCATGCATCCAGGAATCAAAGTGTACACGGAACAGATCCAGATCCTTGCGGATTGCATCCAGCTTCATTTCAATACCTTCATCCTTGAAGTATTCCTTACGTGCTTCAGGATCTGCAGTCAGCCACTTGTCGCCGTCCTTTGCCTGAATCATCTTCGCTACTTCAACGATATCCTGTGCATGGTAACCATGTTCAGGCAGCGGTACTTCAATACCGTACAGTTCGTTATAACGAGACCACATGCTCTCTGCCAGCATATCAATCTGATTACCGGCATCGTTGACATAGTATTCTCTTAATACATCATAACCGCCTGCTGTCATCAGACGTGTCAGGGAATCACCCCACGCAGCACCTCTGGCATGACCGCAATGCAGATCACCTGTAGGATTTGCGGAAACATATTCTACCAGAACCTTGCCCTTGGAATTTGCTTCTGCCTTACCCCAGTTATCACCTGCTTCAATGATTCTGTTGATGCAGGAAGAAATTGCTGTATCGGAAATACGGAAATTAATAAAACCGGGACCTGCAATTTCAATGGAGCTTGCTTCTGCCAGGTTGTTCTTCAGAACAGCAACCAGTTCAGCCGCAATATCCGCAGGCTTCTTATGCAGCGCCTTTGTCAGACGCATTGCAATATTTGTAGAGTAGTCACCCATCTTAGGGTCACGGGGTCTTTCGACCATAACCATCTTATCTTCAGGCTCAATACCAAAGCATTCTTTTACAGACTGCTTGACTGTGCTGACAATCTTATCACTGATATCACTCATAGTTCTATCCTCCGCTTTTTCAAGCCATACCATTATAGCCAGAATCATTCAATAATGTGTACTGATTTATTATTTTTCATTCCAATATATGGCATAAATAAGCTTTTTAATCCATTTTCCTGCAGTGAAAATCCGATACTGTTCATTTCCACGAAAATCTGTTTATTTCCATACACGCATAGATTATCTGAATCCCTTAGTTCTTAACAATTATTAACATCCTTCGCACGCTCATAATTGCCGTAGATCATCAGCTATAATGAAACTGCATCAACATATCATTCCCTATTACATTCGAACAATTACAATCAGGAGATCTTATATGAAATGCATTAACAGGATCATCACATTGATAATGACAATCGCCTTAACCTCCGCCTGCGGTACTCCTGTAGAAAGCAGACAGTTCACAACAGGACCTTATGTACTGGATACTTCCATGATGCCTGTACTCAGTGACCAGAGCAAAAACATCTATATTCCTGTAACCACAGAAACTGAACTTTCTAATACAAAAGAAATCGGTACTGCTGCCAAAGATCATAAAGTCTATGCCATTGATAGCATGAAGGACTGGATCGCAGCTGATACAGAGATCGGTACAGTCATCTATCGCAAGGCAGATACAGAAGAAAAGAGTGATCGCTGGGATTCCTTCATGATTGCCGGCAATCCTTATTCTGAAACAGACTGTAAAGCATGGTCACATGCTATTGCCTGCAGAGAACGTTTCCGTCTGTATCTGAATGGCACAGTGGAAGAAGCTGAAACGGAGCTCAAGGGAAAATCAGAAGCTGAACTTGCAGATCTTTTTGAATACGGCTCTGCACCTATGGAAGCTGTTGTGAAGACAAAAGAACTTGTCCTCTACCGCGGTACTGCCGGAACACTGGCTGTACGCATGAGTGAAAACAAGTGCACTGCAGTCGAACTGTATCCGACCGTTGAAAGAGCCATGACAGCCGAAGATGGCGAAGTCTTTGTAACAATGGTTCCCACAAAGAAGGAGAACGTTTATCTCTTTACTCTGAACACAACTATTAATAAGGAACATGCATACACAGAAATACATAACAGTGCATACCTTGCTCTGCTCAATAAGTATACGGACGCAGAAGAACCGGATTATTCCGATGAACAGCTGGATACACGTGAGATCGTAGACAATACTGTAAGAACACTGAGCTGGCGTTATCTCAAGCCTGAAAACAAGGCAGATCTCATCAAGGAACTGAATGGTCTGGAAGTACAGATCAGGGTTGCATCCGGTATTGATCCGGATGGAGAAATCTCTGATGAACTGTTAACAGCAGGTCTGCAGATTATTGCACCGTAACACATGAGGGAGGACATGTTCCTCCCTTTATTCACTGATTCAATAACAAAAGAAGGACCTTTCGGCTGTATGTCACAACGGAAAAGTCCTGATCGTCATAGATCCATCATTTATTAACCCAAGTCAGAAAAACACAGGAAGAATTCTTGTTGGAATTCAGCTATCAGACTGTGATGACTCTGGATTCTTTTACAACAATCTCTGTCTATGACAATCTTGAACAGTACGAACAGATGAATGATCAGATCATAAACAGATTACGTTCGATACTCTACTTTGAAGCTTTGCTGCGTTCATTGAGAAAAGCTCTGACTTCATCCATTTGTTCTGGTTCGAAGTAGAGAATTGCCTTTCTCTTGCCATATGTGAAACTGATATTGTGGTCTCTGCGATTCACTGTAACTCTGCCTGCCTGTGTGTAGGTTGTTAAGGAACCGACATTGACAATACCTTCGTCCGAAAGACCGGACTTCTGCATATAGTACAGAACGGCACAGATTAACATTGCAATTGTCTGAATGATACGGAAGATACCTTCGTAGTTCAGTACACAAACAACTGCAACAATTACAAAAATACTCGGAATCAGCCAGCGCATGGAAATCTGTGTTTCGATTTTAACTGCACGTGAATTCTTCATCCAGCGTACCATCATACCGATCAGAATTGCGTCCATGAGATAGTAGATTAAATCAAACCATGTAACTGTCATATTCATACTCCTATTACAGATCCTCAGAACTGCTGAGGATCTTTTCCTTTATTCTTATCCAGATATTCAATGAGTGCCTTCGGCATGTAACGAGGTCCTCTGACCGTGGTTACACCGAACTGCTTCATCTTCGTTAGTGTACAGATCCTAGGATCATAGGATTCCTCACGTTTAAGAATCATCAGACGTGTCCCCTTATTCGGATAAGGATCATAGATCCATGTACGATCTGTTTCGATTGCCGTGAACTTATACATAATGGAACTGTACGGCTTGCCTACATACATATATACCGTATCACCAGGCTTCACAGATGATGTCTGTTTCCAGTCTGTGATATCTTCCACTTCCATATGTCCGACGATATCGTAGTGCAGCGGGTTGGACGGTATCAGCCATGCCACACGTTCTTCACTCTGCGCATGGGCAGCCTTCTTGCCCAAGGTGAAACCGCGGCTGATCGCCAGAGCATCCATAATCGCATCATCCGGGATCGTATCATCCAGAACTACGGTAAACCAGTTCTTCTTATTCATATGATAGGCAGGATAGTAGCCCTTCTTCTGTACCAGACGATTCACTTCTTCAGGATCTGCCTTGATATCAATCACTTCCACCTGACCTTCTGCACCTTCGTAGAACAGCTTTGCGTCCACCTGCATGATGATACCGTACCACTTGGCATTCTCAGGATTGCGGAAGACACCGATCTCCGGATGCTTTTCAAAGATGGACTCTGTCTTATCTCTGAACTTCAGCAGTACATCCATGGCAATGCGATTAGCCTGCATGGAGACAAAGGGAAGATCCATACAGCATTCATCTGCGATCTTCTGCAGTACTTCTACATAAGCTTCACGCACCTCTGCCGCATACGCACCGGTATTACCGACGATACGGATGGGCTGGTATTCTTCTTCACTGAAGATATCAATGCAGTGTCCAGTAACTGCACAATCGGAAGTGATGATCACTTCTGCACGGAAATCACCATGCATGATTTCTTCACTGTAGTAATATGTACCGTTCTCTTCCTTAAAACCGAAAGGTACCAGTTTCTTCAGATCAGGATATTTCTTTTTGAATACTTCACTTTCCAATGTCATACCCCATGATTCTACCACAACCCCAGTATACGAAAAAAGGAAGGGCTCTCACCCTTCCCGATCATTCCTTACTTCCAGAATGTACGATTGCCGTTTGTATCTGTCTGTACAATACGACGCAGTTCAAAGCCGGCTTCTTCCAGAGCCTTAGTCATGACATCTACAGCTACAGCACCTGTTGCCTTGACAACAGCTTCTGTGCCGCGTTCCTCACTGCGGTACAGTGCCATGTTTTCGATGTTGGCATTGTTTTCCGCAAACAGATGGCAGACCTTTTCAAACTCACCGGGCTTGTCCACAACAGAGATAACGAAACGTGTACCCTGTGTACGATAACCGAGGATTGTAGAGAAGGCTGTGAATACATCCTTGTCTGTGATGATGCCAAGAACCTTGTTGTCATCATCTACAACAGGCAGTACACCGACACCGTTTTCAGCCATCAGCTTCGCTGCTTCTTCAATGAATGCCTCTTCTGTGATTGTGACAACATTCTTGATCATGATTTCGCTTGCCTTTGTACGGGACAGCAGGTAGTTCAGTTCATAGATGGAAAGAGAAGTAGTATTCTTTCCTGAAGAATCAGAGATCAGACCTTCTGTGATCAGACCAACAATTCTGCCTTCATCATCGACTACAGGGAGTCTGTGGAACTTATGAATACCCATAATGTCCAGGGCTTTGGAAACAGAAGTATCCGGCTTGATTGTGAACGGATTCTTCGTCATATGATCCTTAATATACATATATGATTAACCTCCAAGATATGCCTTTCTGACACGCTCATCAGCTGCCAGTTCAGCACCAGTTCCTTCTAATGTAATTTTACCAGTTTCCAGAACATATGCACGATCTGCAATACCTAAAGCCATCTTTGCATTCTGTTCTACCAGAAGAACGGTTGTACCATCTTTATTAATATCCTGAATAATACGGAAGATTTCTCTTACCAGCAGCGGTGAGAGACCCATAGAAGGTTCATCCAGAAGAATGATCTTCGGGCGGGCCATCAGTGCACGTGCCATCGCCAGCATCTGCTGTTCGCCACCGGACAATGTACCGGCCAGCTGCTTCTGTCTTTCTTCCAGACGAGGGAAGAGCTCATAGCAGTGCTTCAGATCCTTTTCGATCTCTGCCTTATCCTTGCGGGAATATGCACCAAGAATCAGATTCTCTTCAACTGTCTGCTGAGCAAAGACTCTTCTTCCTTCCGGAACCTGTGCCAGACCCATACCTACAACCTTATAGGAAGGTACTTTGACAATATCTGTATCATCGAGAAGAATTCTTCCGGATGCCGGCTTGAGCAGACCGGAGATCGCATGCATGGTTGTTGTCTTGCCGGCACCGTTGGCACCGATCAGTGTAACAATCTCACCATCTCTGACTTCAAAGCTGATACCCTTGATCGCTTCGATCATACCGTAATTAACTTTTAAGTTTTCAATTTTCAGCATGACTATGACCTCACTCTCCGATATACGCCTTGATAACTTCAGGATTTGCCTGAATTTCTGCAGGAGTACCCTGTGCCAGCATCATACCGTAGTTCAGTACGGTAATTCTTTCACAGATACCCATAACCAGTCTCATATCATGTTCAATCAGCAGAATAGAGATCGGGAACTTGTCACGGATCGTACGAATCATTGCCATCAGATCCTCAGTTTCCTGCGGATTCATACCGGCAGCCGGTTCATCCAGAAGCAGGAGTTTAGGATCGGACGCAAGTGCACGGGCAATTTCCAGACGGCGCTGTGCACCATAGGGAAGGTTTGCGGCAATTGTATTTGCCTGATCTTCCAGACCGAAGATTCTCAGCAGAGACATTGCCTTTTCGTCCGCAGCTTTTTCAGCCTTGTAGTACTTAGGAGTATGGAACATGGATGTGAAGATACCATATTCGATCTTGTTATGCATACCAACCTTGACGTTATCAAGAACGGACAGATTGGAGAACAGACGGATGTTCTGGAATGTACGGGCAACACCGGCCATATTCGCCTGTACCGGATTCAGCTTACCCATATCCTGACCCGCAAGAGTAATCGTACCTCTTGTAGGCTGGTATACCTTAGTAAGCATGTTAAATACAGTTGTCTTGCCGGCACCATTCGGACCGATCAGACCATAGATCTCACCCTGATATACATCCATGTTCAGTTCGTTTACAGCTGTCAGACCACCAAAGTCAATACCAAGGTCTCTGACGGAAAGAATAGGAGTACGTGTCTCAGTCATTGTCAGCAGCTCCTTTCTTTGTAAACTTTGCCTTCAGCTGTTCAAGCATGACAGCAATGTGGGGATTGTTTGTAATCAACATGATTGCAATCAGAACGATTGCATAAATCAGCATTCTGTAACCGGACAGGAATCTCAGCATTTCCGGCAGGATAACCAGCAGAGACGTTGCAATCAGTGTACCTGTCATATTACCCAGACCGCCAAGTACGATATATACCAGGATCAGAATGGATGTATTAAAATCAAACTTAGTAGCCGCAACAGATGAATAGTTCATCAGATACAGCGCACCGGCTGCACCTGCCAGAGCACTGGACATTACAAAGGCCAGTGTCTTTGTTCTGGATACGTTGATGCCGACTGTTTCTGCAGCGATACGGTTATCACGGCAGGCCATAACAGCTCTTCCGCTCTTGGAATACATCAGGTTGTAAACCATGTATAAGGAAATCAGAAGAACTACTACACAGGCTGTGAAGGAAGTCAGACGATCGTTGCCAACGACACCCATCGGACCGCTGAGGATAGTTGTACCATCACTGGCGATGTTCAGAGTATTGTTGATGAAAGCAACCTGAATACCGTTGCTGTCAAAGCCGATGTATAAAGCATTGATCAGACTCATGATGATCTGACCAAACGCCAGTGTAACGATCGCAAGATAGTCACCCTGCAGCTTCAGTACGGGAATACTGATCAGCCAGCCCAGAAGACCTGAAGCCAGCGCACCGGCGAGAACACCGATGGCAAGACGAAGGACACCGCTCGGAACAGACTGTGCAAGCAGAGAACATACAACTGCAGCTGTAAAGCCGCCGACACTCATGAAGCCTGCCTGACCAAGATTCAGTTCCCCGGAAATACCTACATTCAGATTCAGACCGACAGCTGCGATTGCATAGCAGCTTACCGGTACCAGCAGGGATGTCATCAGACGTGAGAGATTGCCTGTATTGATCATTACCTGCAGAACAATGTAAGCAATGATGACAAGAGCGAACGAGAATGTTCTGTTTCTGGTTTTAGGAGAGAATAATGTCTTTGCAATATTTGTCATAGTCTTATTCTCCTTATACCTTTTCACTGATCTTCTTACCTAACAGACCAGTAGGCTTGAACAGCAGCACGACGATCAGCACACCGAATACAATCGCATCCGAGAGCTGTGTGGAAATGTATGCCTTTGCCAGGTTTTCGATGATACCCAGCATCAGACCGCCGAGGAAGGCACCGGGAATAGAACCGATACCGCCGAATACGGCAGCAGTGAAGGCTTTGATACCGGGCATGGAACCCAGTGTCGGATATACAGACGGATATGTTGCGATCAGCAGCACAGCTGCGATTGCGGCAAGACCCGAACCGATTGCGAATGTAATGGAAATAATCTGATTGACATTGATACCCATCAGAGATGCAGCACCTTTGTCTTCAGAACAGGCACGCATAGCACGTCCTGTCTTCGTATTGTTAATGAAGTATGTCAGCACTGCCATAATCAGAATGCATGTGCCGATTGTAATTAATGTCAGATAGGAAATGGAAAGACCGCCCAGCTTCAGAGAACCATCCAGAAGTGTAGGGAAGATCTTAGTATCAGAACCCCACATGATCTGTGCAAAGTTCTGCAGGAAATATGAAACACCGATCGCAGTGATCAGTACGGCCAGGCTGGATGCCTGACGCAGAGGCTTGTATGCCAGTCTTTCGATAACAACACCAAGTACTGTGCATACCACGACTGCCAGAATAATGGAAATGAATACCGGCAGCTTGAATGTGCTGATTGTAAAGAAAGTAACAAACGCACCGATCATGATGACATCACCATGAGCGAAGTTCAGCATCTTCGCGATACCATAAACCATGCTGTAGCCTAAGGCAATAATTGCATAAACACTGCCTAAGCTCAGGCCACTGATAAGATACGACAGAAAAGCCATAAATGTCCTCCTTTAACTGAAATAAAGGTTACCGGCCCAGCGACGCGGCAACCTTTATTATTGTTCACAAAATCTGAAGTATTATTCGGGGTCTGTGTATGTGCCGTTCTTGATTACAACAGCCATAGGAGCCTTGGATACTTCACCGGAAGCAGCCCATGTTACATCCTTACCTGTAACACCGTTGAATGTCATGGATGTGAACTGACCGATCAGAGCTTCTGTAATGTCATCTGTGCTGTCAGCAGCAGTTACGCCTGTTGCTTCGATTGCAGCAGCGATTGCATATACAGCATCGTATGCGTCAGCAGCGAACTGGTTCGGAATTTCACCATACTGTGCCTGATACTTCTTAACGAAGTTCTGTGTCTTGTCATCAGATGCAGTTGCGGAGAAAGGTGTGAGAACGAATACACCTTCAGCCATTGTAGGATCGAAACCTTCCATTGTCAGGATACCGTCCATGCCGTCTACACCGAAGAATGTAGGAGCATATTCCTGCTTAGCAGCTTCTGTGAAGATCTGAGAAGAAGGCTGGTAGTAGATAGGCAGGAATACCAGATCAGCACCGGCAGCCTTGCACTTCTGAATCTGTACGCTGAAGTCTGTAGCATCCTTTACGAATGTTTCTGTATCAACAATATTGAGGCCAAGTTCATTAGCCTGAGCAACGAACTTGTCATAGATACCTGTGGAGTAGTTATCATCGTTTCTGTAGATAATAGCGATGTTTGTACCGAGTTCAGGATGTTCTGCAACATATGTAGCAGACAGAGTACCCTGAGCAGGGTCTGTGAAGCACATCTGGAATGTGTTTCCGTAAGGATCAGATTCACCGTTCTTAGCATAGATTACGGATGTGGAAGAACCGGAAGGTGTAATAGCGAAAATGTTTTCCTGATCATACAGAGGAGCAACAGCCTGACCGGAGCCGGATGTTACTGTGAGCAGGGATACCTGCATACCCCAGTCCATCAGAGTGTTGAATGCGGAAGTAGCCATTTCACCATCAGCCTGGTCATCCTGCATATTGAATTCGAAAGCAACCTTGCCAGCAGCGTTGATTTCGTCAATAGCGATCTGAGCACCATGCTGTACAGCCAGACCGTAAACGGCAGCATCACCTGTCAGAGGTCCGGAAGAACCGAGCTTGAATGCGCCTGCTTCTGCAGCTGTGCTGCCAGCAGGAGTTGCGGAACCGCCATTGCTTGAGCAAGCGGCCATGGACATTGCCATAACGGCAGCAAGTCCACCCTTTACTAACTTGTTAAAATTCATTTTGTTTCCCTCGCTTCGCCTCTTTTTGAGGCGTATTTGTATTATATGTAGCCCTAATATCAAAATCAACGAAGCTATCACTGTTTTTGCACAATTTACATTTCTTTTTCTGAAAAAATGTAAGTGTTTTCATTTCGCGTACATTACGCTAATTTGTGTTTCCGGAAGATACAGATTCACTGCATCTGTATCGGTATGATCGCAAACAACGAATAGTATGCTATCATGTCTCGGTAATTTCTTTTCAGGAGGTAGAACATGGCAGATTCACGTACAGAATTGTTTGAAACCATGCCTTTGAACAAGGCCATTATCACACTTGCATTGCCGACCATCATGAGTTCTCTTGTCATGGTCATATACAACTTATCCGATACCTATTTCGTAGGTATGATGAATGATCCCGTAGAAAGTGCAGCAGTCACTCTGATCGCAACTGTCATGCTTGCCTTCAATGCTGTAAACAATCTCTTCGGTGTCGGCTCAAGTTCCATGATCTCCCGTGCCCTGGGCCGCCATGATATGGATGCCGTGCATAAGAGCAGTGCCTTCGGCTTCTATGGCTCACTGTTCTCTGCAATTCTGTTTGCAGTATTATGCACTGTCTTCTGTCATCCTCTGCTGAAGATTCTCGGTGCCAGCGATACCACCTACACCGCAGCATATAACTATATGTTCTGGACGGTCATGCTTGGTGCTGTACCGGCAATCCTGAACGTTGTCATGGCTTACCTTGTCCGCAGTGAAGGCAGTTCCCTGCAGGCAAGTATCGGTACCATGTCCGGATGTGTTCTCAATATCATCCTGGATCCCTTCTTTATTCTCCCCTTCGGTCTGAATATGAAGGCTGCCGGTGCCGGTTTAGCCACATTCATTTCCAACTGTGTTGCCTGTTCCTATTTCTTCTTCTATCTGATTAAGAACAAGGAAAAGACAGTACTCTCCATCTCTCCTAAGGATATGACCTTCCGTGCTGATATTGCCGGCGGGGTATGTGCAGTCGGTGTACCTGCCTCCATTCAGAATCTGCTCAATGTTTTCGGCATGACACTTCTGAATAACTTCGCTGCCGGCTATGGTGCTACTGCTTTAGCAGCGATGGGCATTTCCAAGCGTATTCATACAATCCCCTTCCAGATTACCTTAGGTGCTTCTCAGGGTATCATGCCCTTAGTCAGCTACAACTATTCCTCCGGCAACAGAAAACGTATGAAGGATACGATCATGCGTACGATCCTGATCTCCTCCAGTTTCATCATTGCCATCAGTGCTATGTATATCGCTTTCTCAGGACCTCTGATCACGATGTTCATGAAGGATCCTGCCGTTGTCACTTACGGCTCCACCTTCCTCAAGGGCATGTCCCTGGCTCTGCCCTTCATCAGCTTTGACTTCACCATCGTCGGTGTCTTCCAGGCTGTAGGCAAAGGCCGCTACTCTCTGCTGTTTGCCGTATGCAGAAAGATCATTCTGGAGATTCCGGCAATGTTCCTTCTGAATCACTTCTTCCCGCTGTATGGTCTGGCCTTCTCCGAATTCGCAGCTGAAGCTCTGCTGTGCATTCTGAGTGTCTACTACCTGCGCAAGATCCTCAACGAAGCATAATCCCTACCGGTGCGGTGTCGATGACATCGCACTTTTTTGTATACGAAAAGTGCCTGCATTTTGTACAGACACTTCCTGAATTATTTATTTGTCTTAGCAGCCATTGCCTTACGATGAGATACCGTACGCATGGTTCTGATCGCACGTTCTTCACCATCGAAGTAGAAAGGATTTCTGCCGACATCCTTCCATGTAGCGAGGATATCTTCAGCATCTTCGATATACTCTTCTGCATTCATCAGACCATACATACGTGTAGGAATGACATAGAAAGGTGTATCAGGATACTTCTTCGCTAAATCCTTGGACTGGAACTGCAGATGCGGGCAAAGGAAGACAATGTCTACCTTCTTTACCATTTCACCGATACCGCCGAAGTCAATCGGACAGAAGACAAAGTCTGCACGTGTATCCAGTCCCTGTTCCTTTGCTGTTTTATTGAGATGTGTAACCAGAGCACTGGAGGAGAAACCGCCGCCGCAGGTAACCATAATATGAATCATTTCTGTTTCCTCTTCTTTCTGAATCCATTATGCAGCAGAAACACAATGAAGTATATTCAGAAAAAACGAAGAGTCATTTCAAATTTCTGTCTCTTCGTTCTTTTTAGAATTTAGATTTCTTCGCCGTTGGATTCGCAGCACTTCTTGTACCAGTAGAAGGAATCCTTCTTGCTTCTGGAGAAGTCGCCTGTACCATCGTCATGACGATCTACATAGATGAAGCCATAACGCTTACCATACTGACCTGTACCTGCGGATACCAGATCGATCGGACCCCAAGTTGTGTAGCCGATCAGCGGGCAGCCATCATCTACAGCTTCCTTCATAGCTTCTACATGAGCCTTGAAGTAGTCAACTCTGTAAGGATCGTGTACGGAACCGTCTTCTTCAACCTTATCGAAAGCACCGAAGCCGTTTTCTACTACCATCAGAGGTGTGCCGGGATAACGTTCAGCCAGCTTGTTCAGAGTCCATCTCAGACCTACAGGGTCAATCTGCCAGCCCCAGTCGGAAGCCTTCAGATAAGGATTCTTAGCACCATGAGACATGTTGCCTGCTGTCTGTTCAGCATTTGTATCAACAGTTACACAGTTGGACATGTAGTAGGAGAATGTGTACATGTCTACTGTACCTTCCTTCAGGATCTTCTTATCTTCTTCTGTGATGTAGGAAGCATCGATACCCTGTTCCTTGAACCATCTCCATACCCAGTGAGGATATTCACCACGAACCTGGACATCGCCGCACAGGTTGTTCTTAACGTCATCCTGCTTCTGGCATTCCAGCAGATCGATGGGATTAGGTGTCAGCGGATAGAGAGTGATATGGCAGATCATGTTACCGATCATGAAGTCGGGATTGATTTCATGACCCATCTTAACTGCCAGAGCGGAAGCTACGAATTCATTGTGCAGAGCTTCGAATGTTCTCTGACGATTGCTCTTCAGCTTGTTCAGAGGAATTCTTTCTTCAGAATTGATATCTTCTTCTTCCATGATACCCAGACCATAGAGGTTGCCGATACCGCCTTCGCCCATGCATGCAATGTTGATTTCATTGAATGTCAGCCAGTACTTAACCTTATTCTGGTAACGAGTGAAGATTGTCTTGCAGTACTTCAGGAACAGATCGATTGTCTTTCTGTTGGAGAAGCCGCCATAGTTAGTAACGATTGCCCAAGGAATTTCATAGTGGCAGATTGTTACGAGAGGTTCAATGCCGTACTTAGCGCATTCATCGAATACAGCATCATAGAAAGCCAGACCTGCTTCATTAGGTTCAGCATCATCACCATTAGGATAAATACGGCCCCAGTTCATGGACAGACGGAATACGTTCCAGCCCATTTCTGCAAAGAGTGCGATATCTTCCTTGTAATGATGATAGAAATCAATTGCTTCGTGAGAAGGATAGAAAGCTGTAGGATCTGTCTTCGGCAGGAATGTACGAGGAGTATTTACATCGCCGCCCAGCAGCATATCCGGAACAGAAAGTCCCTTACCATCTTCCAGGTAAGCACCTTCACACTGATTAGCGGCTACAGCGCCGCCCCATAAAAAGCCTTTCGGAAAACCCATTTGATTATTACCTCCGTTTCTCGAATTCTTTCTAATTTAATTTTACTTTTGAAAGCGTTTCCGTCAATTGATACCATCCATCCGTCAATTCAATTTATGACTAGATATCCTATGTAATCTTATGATTATTCGAAATTATGCAGAGATCGCTGTATACTGATTACACCCGCAGGGGTTGTGAGGTGAATCATGAAGAATCCGAGAATCAAACTGTATATTGGTGCGGCAATGACAATTGCCGGTATTTATCTCTTACTGCAGATGGTACATGTAACCATTGGCATGTTCTCCTTAAGAGTCGGCGGTCATCGCTTCGGCTTCGGCATGGTCCTGATGCCGATGATCATCAGTATTGTCTGGATGTTCGCAGATCCTGAATCCATGAAAGCCAGGCTGCTGGCACTGGCTTCAGCTGTGCTGATCATCACTGCCATCATTTCCAACGTCCACTTCTATATGTACGGTGTATCCCTGTTCGAACTGATTATGGTGCTGATCCTGATCTTCGGCGGTGCCGGCATCCTGCTCAACGAACTGACGCAGCGATAACCATCAGAACCGGAACTTCCGGTTCTTTTTTCATGCACAGAAAAAAGCACGATACGTATTAATGTACCGTGCTCAGGGAATTATTCTTCTTCAAACAGGCAAGCGCCGTTGGAAGCAATGACATCCTTATACCAGTAGAAGGACTTCTTTCTGTAACGGTTGAATGTACCCTTACCATAGTCATCGCAGTCTACATAGATGAAGCCATAACGCTTGGACATCTGCTTTGTGGATTCGGAGATCAGGTCGATGCACGCCCAGGATGTGTAGCCCATCAGTTCTACGCCATCTTCAACGATTGCATCGTACATAGCCTTGAAGTGACCCTTGTAGTAGTCGATATGACCCTGGTCATCTACTGTGTAGGAACCATTGCCATCCGGGATCAGTTCTTCCTTTTCACCCAGACCGTTTTCTACGATGAACAGAGGCTTTCTGTAACGGTCATAGAGGTCAACCATGGAGATACGTAAACCGATCGGGTCAGACTGCCAGCCCCATTCAGATGCTGTCAGATAAGGGTTCTTGATGGCTGTAACTGTATTGCCTGCAGTTACTTCCAGACCTTCTTCACTGCCTGCTACACAGCTGGAGCTGTAGTAGGAGAAGGAAATGAAGTCTACCGGATACTTCTTCATGATTTCCAGATCTTCTTCTGTCATAACCAGATTCAGACCATGGTTTCTGAAACGAGCCAGCAGGTATGCAGGATATTCACCGAATACCTGTGTATCGGAATAGCAGTATGTGGAACGCATTCTCTGCTGCATTTCCAGAACATCTTCAGGCTTGCATGTGTAAGGATAGTATGTCAGCTTTGTCAGCATGCATCCTACCTTAGCTTCAGGATCGGATTCATGAATATACTTTGTAGCAAGTGCAGAAGCTACAAACTGATGATGCATGGACTGGAAGATAACTTCTTCCCACTTTTCATCATCGAAACGATCCTTTAACAGACCGCCTGTTGTATACGGATGACGGATCATGGAGTCTACTTCATTGAATGTCAGCCACAGCTTTACACGATCCTTATAACGATCAACGATCACGCGGCAGAAGTTCATGAAGAAGTCGATTGTCTGTCTGTTATACCAGCAGTCATACTTCAGAACCAGATTCAGCGGCGGTTCGTAGTGAGAGATTGTAACCAGGGGTTCAATGTTATGAGCCTTCAGTTCATTGAAGACATTGTCATAGAACTGCAGACCTTCTTCATTGGGTTCAGCATCATCACCATTCGGATAGATTCTGGACCAGGCGATGGACATACGGAATACCTTGAAGCCCATTTCAGCCATCAGCGCGATATCTTCCTTGTAATGATGATAGAAATCAGAACCGTGACGCTTCGGATAGTGTTCCAGATCATCCGGGTTTGCCATAGCGATTTCGATGTCCTTTGTCAGAACTTCATTCTGCTTGGCATAGTCCTTAACGTCTACATCGAGATGAGAACGTGCAGCATCGGAAACAGACCAGCCCTTGCCGCCTTCGTTCCATCCGCCTTCGAACTGGTTCGCAGCAGTAGCGCCACCCCAGAGGAAGCCTTCAGGGAATACTTTTGTCATGATAAATACCTCTTTTTCTGTTTAAGAAAAGCAGGACATGGAGACCACGTCCTGCCTGTTTAAGACTGACTTTTAATTAGTTGTTAGCAGCCTGTTCCTGTTCGTACTGCTTGTTTGCAATCAGAACGAAAGGTGTGTAAATCAGGAATGCAACGCCGATTACGAGAATCTGGGAAACAGCTGCACCAATGCTACCACCGGAAGCGAGGAATGCCATGAGTCCCGGAGGAGTTGTCCAAGGAGCGTTAACTACCATCGGAGCGCAGATGCCAACCTTTGTCAGGAAGTAACCAATAGCAACGGATACTACAGGAGAGATCATGAACGGAATGCCGAGCAGCGGGTTCATAACGATCGGGAGACCGAATGTTACAGGTTCGTTGATGTTGAAGATTGCGCAAGGAATAGCGAGCTTAGCGATGGACTTGTAATCATCACGCTTGGAGAACAGCAGGATAGCGATCAGCAGACCACCAGTGATACCAGCACCAGTTACTGTACCGAATACGGACATGAAAGGTGTGGAGATGATGTTGGGTGCTGCTGTACCAGCTGCATAAGCTGCTTCGTTTTCAGCGAAAGCGGAGAGCAGGATAGGTTCATAGATAGCCTTCAGAGTCTGAGTACCATGAATACCGAACCACCAGAGGATTACGGACATGAGCATCAGGAGCATGAAGCCGGGCAGACCTGTCAGAACGTTCTTCAGAGGAGCCTGGATGAATGTTGTGATAGCGCTGAACAGTGTCATGTGGAATACGAGGTTGAATACCATACCTACACAGGAAACGATCAGAACTGTCAGAGTTGCAGGGAACAGAACTGCGAAGGAACGAGCAATGTTCGGAGGTACGGAATCAGGCATCTTGATTTCCAGCTTGCCGGAGTCAATCATCTTGACATACAGCATAGCGGATGTGATTGCAACGATCATACCAACGAACAGACCCTGAGCATTTGTATATTCTCTAGGCAGTACGTTACCGATTGTAACTTCACCGGAAGTAACGGAAGTTGTGCACAGAGAGATGAAGGATGCCAGAGCAACGATCATAACTACTGTATCAGTATTGCCATAGCTCTTAGCAACCTTGTTGGAGAGCAGGATAACGATACCGATCGCCATCATGTTCATTGTACCGTAGTTAGCGGCTGTGAACAGAGGCTGCAGAGTGCCGAGCCATGCCATGCCAGGAATATTGGCAAGGGACATGTAGCCGGGTGTTGTGTTGCAAACTACGTTTGCGAACAGTGTGCAGAAAGAACCTGCAATGATAATAGGCATCAGGTCAGTAAATGCGTCTCTGATGCAGGACATGAAACGGTTGGAGCCGAGCTTAGCAGCAAACGTAATCATGCCATCCATAAACTTTTCGCCCATTTGTTTTCCCCCTTTTTGGAATTAAAGCGATTATGCTTGGCAGGAGTGATACCCCTTACATATATTGTAGTCATGATCTTGAAAGCATAAAGTGCATAATTCTCATATTAAATATACTGTTATGGTATAATTCGGAATACAAAAAGGAGAAAAATGCATATATGGATATTGAAACTTTGAGAATCTTTACTGTAGTAGCAGAAAATGGTACGTTCACCAACGCTGCCCGTATTCTCTTTTCCAACCAGAGTTCCATCTCCCGCAGAATCAAGGCACTGGAAGATGAGCTGGGCACACCGCTGTTCAGACGTTCCAAGGGGCAGTCTGCCATCGAACTGACACAGTACGGAACAGAGTTTCTGACCTATGCCCGTACAGTTCTGGATATGACCAGAGATATCACATCTATCGCTGATGATATGGGCAGAATGTATCTTTCCATTGGATGCATTGAACCTTTCAACAACCGTATCTTCCTGCAGTTCTACAAGCAGTTCATTACCAGACATCCGGAAATCTGCCTGTCCATCCATACCTATCATTCCACCGAAATCTATGGCCGTATCGAGAATCTCTTTCTGGATCTAGGCTATGTCATCTATGACCGCCAGCGTCCGGAAGTCGACGCCTCCCTGCTTTACCGTGAACCTCTGGTGATTGTTTCCAAAGGCCCCAACAATTATTACGATGGCATTCCTGCCGAAAAGCTTCCCGCGGATCAGGAAATCTATATCCGCCGCAATGATGCCTATCACATCATCCATGAACAGCACTTCCCCGGTAAACGCTACCGCATGCGTGTTTCCACCGATGCACTGACCATTCCCTTTCTGGATACTCCCGGTGCCTGGACTGTACTGCCGCAGAGTACCGCTCTGGTCTATGCGGAACAGGAGAACCTGAAGATCAACTATCCCGGCTTCGGTATCCCGACACAGAAATGCTATGAAATTGTTCATAAGCAGCCGCGTTCCAACCGTCTGAAGGCAATTGAGGTTTTCCGGGAAGAATTCCATAAGTATATCGACGAGAATATCCTGACTATTCTCAACATCACTGAATAACAGACAGGGACAGCCGATGACTGTCCCTGTGTTTTACTTTATGAAGTTGTTTTTGTACCATCCGCAAAGCGATAGCTCAGTTCCTGTCCGGCCATGCGTACACGTGTACCAGCGGGAATGTCTCTGGTGATAACGACGTTGCCTCCGATGACACAGTCAGAGCCGATTACAATACCACCCAGGATTGAGGCATTGGAGTAGATTGTGACACGATCCTGAATAGTCGGATGTCGCTTGACGCCACGCAGCTGCTGACCGCCATTGGTGGATAATGCACCAAGGGTTACACCCTGATATACCTTGACATGATCGCCGATGACAGTTGTCTCACCAATAACGATACCGGTACCGTGGTCAATGAAGAAGTATTCACCGATCTCTGCACCGGGGTTGATATCAATACCGGTACGACTGTGTGCTTCTTCGCTCATAATACGGGGAATCATCGGCACATTCAGCTTCACCAGCTCATGGGCAATACGATATACCGTGATGGCATAGAAACCGGGATATGCAAAGATGATGACATCCTTTGTTTCCGCTGCCGGGTCACCATCAAACAATGCCTGCAGATCTGTATCCAGAACTGCGCGTACTGCCGGAATACGATCCATGAAGGTATGCGTAATCTGCTGAGCACGGCACTGAATTTCGGCTTCAGATGCATCCTTCAAAGATGCATCATACGGAAGTACCAGTGCAATCTGACGTTCAAGTCTGTAGATAATGTCTTCAATGACTGTTGCCAAGCCGAACTTCGGATTATAGATCTTGTAGGAACGATCACGTACGTAACCGTAATAGCAGATAGATACCAGTTCATTGAGAATGCGGATCATATCTTCCTTATCCGGAATATTCAGATATTCCAGACGATCAATCGGACGATCCTTTTCATAGTCATCGAGAATTGCATTTACAATTCCCGCTACACGCTCATTCACTGCCATCCTGATTACTCCTGAAACAGAGGTGTGGAATAATAACGGTCACCATTATCCGGCAGCAGCACAACAACTGTCTTGCCTGCATTTTCTTCCTGCTGTGCCAGAGTGATCGCTGCATTCAGCGCAGCACCGGCAGAGATACCCACCAGCATACCTTCTGTCTTGGCAAACAGCTTCGCTGCCGCAAAGGCATCTTCATTCTTCTGAGGCATAATGTCATCAATCACAGTACGATCCAAGAGAGACGGCACAAAGTTGGCACCGATACCCTGAATTGCATGCGGACCTGCAACACCTTTGGACAGCATCGGAGATGCTTCAGGTTCTACAGCAATGATCTTTACGGAAGGAATCTGTTCCTTCAGATATCTGCCGACACCTGTGATTGTGCCGCCGGAACCTACACCGGCAACGAAGAAGTCCACCTTACCTTCTGTCGCTTCACAGATTTCAGGACCAGTAGTCATATAGTGTGCCTTTGCATTGGCAGGGTTATCAAACTGACCGGCAATGAAACTGCCGGGGATTTCCTTTGCCAGTTCTTCTGCCTTGGCAATAGAACCCGCCATACCATCCTTACCGGGAGTCAGCACAATCTCAGCACCATAAGCCTTGAGGATATTACGACGTTCTGCGGACATCGTATCCGGCATAGTCAGAATTGTACGGTAGCCTTTGAGCAGACTGATCCAGGCAAGACCGATACCGGTGTTGCCGGAAGTCGGTTCAATAATAGTAGAACCTTCCTTGAGGATACCCTTTTCTTCGGCATCCAGGATCATGTATAAAGCAGCTCTGTCCTTAACAGAACCACCGGGATTAAAGGCTTCATTCTTTGCCAGAAGACGTGCCTTCAGATTCAGTTTCTTTTCCAGATGTGTCAGTTCTATCAGAGGTGTGTTGCCAATGAGTTCCACTGCACTGTTTACAATCTTATTCATACAAGTAATTACCTTTCATTTTTTATTCGTGTTAACAAGATAACACTTTATTGCAGGAATGCAATGAATGTTATCATCATAAAAAGCTGTACGTCTTGACAGATACTTGGGCAAGTCAATTCGGTACAGCCTATTTCACTATCTATGCCTGCATCATCTGCAAACATGGAGCACAACATACACCTCTGTATTTTTGAATGATAAGCAGTAATACAATTCTCTGATGATCATTCCCTGCAAAAGCATCAGTGGTCTTCACTCCTATTCTTGTTTTTCCTTTTCAAATAGAAGAAAAGCAAATAGATAAATACAGCAACAGGGAGTAATTTAATAATGATACTTAGTATCATTATTATCACTGTATACACTTCCGCCATCATGAATAACAACTGTATGAAACAGCTAATGTATTATTATAGAGAGAAATTGCAGCAGACATATCGACATATACATTGTATGTAGCGTCTGTTGCTCCTCCCCTCGCGGAAATATTCCCATATGACCTTACTTCCCAATCATATGCGTTATAGTGTGTAACATTAGAATTCTGTATATAAAACAATCTAGGAGGGACTCCGCTCACTTGATCACTCAGCACAACAAGATGAGAACTATCCGCTTTCTTTAATACAGCCTGATGTGTAATAACAAGGCCAAATCCAGCAGTATATGTTTTTGTGAAAGAATAAGTACTACCGCTTGTCAATGAAGTAGTATATTCACCACTGCCAAAATCTGTCTGAGGAGAAATACCAGGTAACTTAACCACTTTGAGGGTTGTTGAAATCGTCTCACCAGCAGAATTAATATAATCCTGTACAATCTCAAAAAATGAATTATCATCTAATTCATCCAAATTGATCTCCACAGGACTTTCATCACCTAAAAATTCCAAGTCACAGTCTATCGCTTCAATAATTATGTTTTCATCCTCGCAATTCTGGGCATGAACAGGAATCAACGAAACAACGGCGCTCCAAAATTAGATGGGGAGTGACTGAAAACAGGCTTTAAAGAAGTATGGGGATTAGCGATGACCCCATGTAAGTTTAAAGGCATGATAAACCGTGGACTAAGGTCTGCGGTTTTTCGTTGAAAAGCAGTTATTCCAGTTTGCCAATTGACACTGGGGCCCTGCTCGCTAAGAAACGATAAAAGCGAAGAAAATGCAAAAATACGACTTTCCATTTCCTTCGCTGAAAGGATATCTTGCGAGCACCCAGTGTCAATTGTTTTCCCAGCATAAGCTGCTTTTCAACGCTTAAGCGGTGCAGAACTGATGTTTGAAAAACTAGATTCAAAAGAAGTAATTGCCTGTAAATAAGAGGAAAAACTGACATGCATGACAAAAAGGATCTGATTAACAGATCAGGAGAAAAGGGGATTCCGAAAAATACTGCGGACCGTACCACATGGCGTTGGTCAAAGTGATGCCATTTAGAGTGATGTTTCAATATGTGATCTGGACAAGCTGCCACCCGAACCATATACAGAGTCGTCAATTGATGTTTATGAATGGCGGGATTGCTGTCTAAAATGACAATAACCGAAGTGTCGGAGCAGTGCAAATACATCTTTTGCGGTAAAAATAACTGAATGGATACCCCATTTGACTTTAAAGGCGCATTTAAAGCGCATGGGGATTTCACCATACGCTATTTTGGAGGCGGGTGCCTTCCCCAACTAATTTTGGATATTCGAAACAACACATAAAACCAGCACAGCAAACACTTGAATAAACTTTTTCATAACTAGCTCCTTTTGATGTATTTGATGCTGAAATGGCCGTCGTAACATCATATGTGTAGACTAATAATTAGTATCGAATTCTGATTTTTTCTTTATCTACACCCAATAGTAGACTCCATTTATACCAATGTAAAATACGGAAAATTTATATGCATACACACCCATTTTGGGCGATTAGTCTCTCATTATCTGTAAAGATTCGAAATGTGGTACTCACATAAAGCAAATCGCATGCATATTCCCAATCACTTTTCAGTAATTGGGAATATACAAATTCATGCCCGACATTTTTTCGGTTATTTACGTAAAAATGACATAAACAATCCTTATAACTCTTTTGTAAGAGACCTCAAATGGAATCCTCATATTCATGTTCTGTGTACCGAAGGTGGTATGGATCAGAACAGTGTTTATCATTCTGTGAATTACATTAACTATGAGTCTTTACGCAAATCTTTCCTCAAACAGCTTCTCGACAAAATGAAAGCTGCTCTTCCGAAAGGTTCAAAAGAATACATCCAGTTATCTCAGCTGATTTCCAGGTGTTATCAGGATAACAGAGAAGGCTTCTACGTTAACGCACCTCCCAACGGAATGGATGAAAAAGGTAAGGACAAAGTTGTATCTTACATCATACGCTATACAGGAAGACCTGCAATGGCACAGAGCCGTATCTCTTCTTACAGCTATGAAAAGAAGGAAATCTCATACTGGTATGATGACCATAAGAGTAACAAACACATCACAGTCTTCGAACATGTATATCAGTTCATGCTTAAGCTGATTCGTCATATTCCTGATCGCAATTTCAAGATGACACGCTATTACGGTATCTATGTCTGTGCGGATCACAAGCATAAGAAGTCTGTCAGATTGAAGCTGAAACAGAAATCCATCAACAGCAGTTACAGACGGTTACACTACCGTCGTTCTCTGATCACCGTATTCGGTGTGGACCCTCTCCTATGCACTTGCGGACTCTACATGGAATACGTTGACTTCTATGTTCCATCACGTACTTCTTGCTCCAATGTTCCGCCATAATCCTTTTCGTTTACGAACAGGCTGTGCAGACCTCAGTATTTGCTTTACATATCAGACTTTATTCTGCATACGTGATGACAACAAAAGCGGCAGACCAGTGTGACCTGATCTACCGCCCCCAAACTACTCTTTGGATCCGTAGAGTGCATAAATACGTAACTCTGATTACGTGTTTTTGTTATGCCTTTTCTTCACACAGTCTGTTTTTCGGTACCATTC
>JAZUHS010000237.1:0-3097 GCA_045641845.1 Bulleidia sp.
CAAAACTGACATCGTAAAATACAATTCAGTATCCATCTATACACAAAGTTCAAAAGCAAGAAGTCTTATTCAGCTGAAAGCTCAGCAATCTACCACACAATCTAAAAAGATAAGTAATAAGCTTATTATATTCTATTTTTCTCGATCGTAAACCATACCGATTTACAATGACTGTCATCAACAAAAACATACTTGAGGACACTGCAATCGGCATGCTTTATCGCATAGGAAAACGGAACATTTCTGCTCCGTTCTTTACTGTTAATCCTCTGTCAGAACTCTCTGAACTTATACCCTACACCCCAGATGGTCAGGATATACTCCGGTGCATCGGGATTGGGTTCGATCTTCTTTCTCAGCTTTCTGATGAAAGCCATGATGTTGCTGTCATCCATGACATAGTTTTCTTCCCATACCGCCTGATAGATTTCTTCCTTGGTGAATACTTCCCCGCGATTCTGTGCCAGAAAGACAAGAATGTCATATTCCTTAGGTGTTAGTGATACAGGCTGACCATCCCTTTCCACTCTTCTCTGTCTGGGGTAGATCTTCAGACTGCCGCACTGCATGACATCCTCTGCCAGTGCTTCCATGCCTTCCTCTGCTTCAATCATCAGGGAACTGTATTCCTGACGTACCAGCTGTTCGATACCGCTTCTTAGATCACTCTGCGGCAGATGCTTCATCAGCCAGCTGATTGTGGAGGCATCAAGATTAATATAACCGATATTCTTCTTCATCAGCTTGTACCTCCTAGATCAGTTCCTTCATACGGCGGATGTACCAGGCCTTGGCAAACGACACGAGCAACAGATACAGACATACAATGCATACCAGGAAGAGATAGTAGAACCACGGCATGACGGTCATACCCATTAATGCACCAACGGATGATGCAGGTAATAATGTCAGTAAGGTAATACCGATGATTGTCACAACAACAACCATCTTCCCCGGTCTGCTCTGCAGGAAAGGAATGTGCTTTGTACGCAATAGCTGCAGGATCAGTACCTGTGTCCACATGGACTCCAGGAACCATCCGGTCTGGAATAGTGATGCGAATAACTGCTGTCCCTGTACATCCAGCTGTGTGTATCCTTTACCGGCTAAGGCAGGACATACGACAAAGTACAGGAAGGCAAAGGTCACCAGATCAAAGATCGAACTGATGGAACCAAAGTAAGCCATGAAACGGCTTAAGCCTCTTCCGGTCCACTGCAGAGGATGAGCGATGAGATCTTCATCCACCTGATCCCACGGCAGTACAAGACACAGACAGTCATATAAGAGATTAAGCATCAACAGCTGTACAGCTGTCATCGGGAAGAAAGGCAGTAATGCTCCGGCAATGACAATCGCAAAGATATTGCCGAAGTTGGAAGATGCAGTAATGCGGATATACTTGGTCATATTCGCAAAGGCTCTTCTTCCTTCCAGTACTCCTTCTTCCAGTACATTGAGGTCCTTCTTTAAGAGAATAACATCCGCACTTTCCTTCACTGCTTCTGCCGCATTCTCTACCGAGATACCGACATCGGCCTGCAGGATGGCAGGAAGGTCATTCATGCCATCACCAAAGAATCCTACCGTATGACCATTGTTCTGCAATGTCTCTACGATTAATGCCTTCTGTCTTGGAGACAGTTCCGCAAAGACATCGGTGCTCTCTGCAACCTGTGAGAGCTCTTTCTGTGACATCCACATCATCTGTTCGCCAGTGATGCATCTTTCCGTAGACATGCCCAGTCTTCTGCATACGGACTTCGCTACTAATAACTGGTCACCTGTTAACAGCTTGGCATGTAAATTCAGATCCTTCATCTTCTTCAGGGCACTGTCCGCACTGTGCTTCGGTGCATCAAAGAAAGCAAGATAACCTAAGAGAACATACTCATCCTTTGTCTCTTCAGGATGATTGCTGTAGGCAATGGCAATCACCTTCATGCCATCCTCCAGCATCTCATCGACAATCGCATGTACACTGCCATCGACGTCTTCATCCATCGGCAGGATCTTTCCGTTGTATTCGATATATGCGCATCTGCGGATAACATCATCTACACTGCCCTTAAGGATGACCAGATCCCCTTCTTCTCCCTTTACCAGTACTCCGGAATAGCGGCGGCTGTAGTCAAAGGGATGTTCATCAACCTTGGGATGTGCTTCTACTAACTGCTGATAATACTTCTTTCTGCCCGGCATCTGATCTGCCTTCAATACAGCTGTATCAATATGATTGCCGACACCGGTATGGTAATACGCAGCCAGATATGCATAATCCAGTGCCTTTGTACTCTCCTTGCCCAGGATGTCCATATAGTATTCAAGAATGACTGTATCGCCGGTTAAGGTACCGGTCTTATCGGTACAGAGAATATCCATACTGCCGAAACCCTGCATGGCATTGATGTTCTTGACGATCGTCTGTTTCTTTGACATCGAATGCGAACCTTTGGCAAGACATGCATTCACCACCATCGGCAACATTTCCGGTGTTAAGCCTACAGCTACGGATACAGCAAACAGGAAAGCAGCCATCCAGTTATGCTTGCTTAAACCGGTAGAGATAAAGACAATCGGAATCAGAATCACCATGAAACGGATCAGGACTCCGGCAATGGACTTGGCTCCTGTGTCAAAGCCATGCTTGCGATCACTCTCCAGAGGCTTCAAACCGCCATAGAGTGTATCGGAACCCACAGCCAGCACAATGCCTGTACCGCTGCCGCCGGCAACGGTCGTACCGGCAAACAGCATGCATTCATAGTCGGTGATCTTCTCTGTCTTTGCAATGACAGCATCTGCCTTCTTTTCGACAATGGCACTTTCACCGGTAATGATCGACTGTGATACAAATAGGTCTTCTGCTTCAATCAGGCGTACATCGGCAGGTACACGATCCCCTGCCTTGACACGGATACGGTCACCGACAACAAGATCAAACGATGAAGCTTCCACCCATTCGCCATGACGCTTTACATGCACGGATGTATGCACCAGACTGGTCAGCTGTCGCACGATCTGACGTGAGCGCAGTTCCTGCAGTAAACGCACGGTACCGGAAGCCAACAGCATCGAAAAGATGATCACAACAGCT
>JAZUHS010000238.1:0-4536 GCA_045641845.1 Bulleidia sp.
TCAATCAGTACTGTTTCCACCTGCGGACGCTTCGGGAAGACACAGTCACGCAGGATTCTGCCGTTTTCTGCAATCACGCTGTGACCGGAGAAAACCAGGTCCGTAGAAGATTCATCCATGCCGGAAGAAACATAAAGGTACGCGCAATAGCAGGATGCAGACTGCTGTTCGATCATCATGCGTCTGAAGTTCTGCTTGCCGATGATTTCATCGGAGGCAGACAGGTTGACGATAATATTGGCACCTGCCAGACATGCGTGTGTACTGGGCTTATCGGGAACCCACAGGTCTTCGCAGATATCCGCACCGATGACAGCACCGGATGCCTTGTCATATGCCAGAACATCAGCACCGAAAGGAACTTCCTGTCCTGCCAGTTCAATGACTGCACCGCGGACATTGCGTCCGGATGCGAACCATCTGCCTTCATAGAATTCGCTGTATGTAGGCAGGAAGATCTTCGGTACAAGGCCGGCAATCTTACCTTCGGATACATAGGCACAGCAGTTATACAGGCAGTTTTCGTATTCTACCGGAATACCTACAGCAACTGTCATTCCCTTCAGATCCGCAGTCACTGCCGCAACTTCACCCAGAGCTTCCTCACACTGTTCCAGCAGCAGCTTCTGTCCGAACAGATCTGCGCATGTATATCCGCATAAGCACAGTTCCGGGAAAACAAGCAGACCGCAGTCGCTGTTAGCCTTAATCAGTTCAATGATACGGGCTGTATTGAAACGGACATCGCCAACCTTCAGTTCAGGGACAGCGGTTCCGACTTTAATCAGACGGTTCTTCATTCTTTTTCCTCCGTGAGATAGTCCGAAAGACAGTTCAGTTCTTCCGGGAGATACTGCTTAAGTTCTTCCCTTGCTCTCTGCATAGCCGCAAAGGCTTCACGTACCTTAGTGGAAGATACATGCTGATAGGTATCAGGGGTATGAACAATCGTTATATATGGAGCAATGGAGCTGAGATAAGGATCTTCTGCGATCATCTGTTCGCAGTTATCACCGGATCTTGTCATGCATACGATACCGAACTCATGACAGATTTCATCAATGTAGCGCCATCCCCCATTCAGTTCAGGGAGCTTGTCGCTGCCAAACAGGAGACTGCCCGCATAGCCTTCCTCGCGCAGATGGCAGAGAGTAAGGTATGTTCTGGGCTGTTCCGGCAGAGTCAGTTCATAATCACTGACAACCATCCAGTCTCTGTTTTCAGCAATTGTATTCAGCATACGCAGACGATCATCTTCGGGAAAAGCATAATCCTTTCCCTGATCGCCTGCGATATATCTGCTTTTGGAAGGTATAAAGATGACCTTTTCGCATCCTGTGGCCTTCATTGCATATTCAGCTAACTGAATATGTGCCTTTGTAGGCGGGTTAAACGCTCCTCCGAAAACCAGAGCGCGGATCAAATCCTGCCTCCGTGAAGCTTGTTGTACATATCTTCACGCAGTTTGGCAACCTTGACTGTCATATCAACGTAGTGCTTATGAGGGAATTCCTGACGCAGTTCGGATTCCCATACACGATACTGCAGCTGTTCCTTGATATATTCCTTCTTCTGTGCAATTGTGGGTAGCTCGATTGCCAGCTCACCATTGAGGATATGAGGAACCAGGATCTTCTCTACATGGCAGGGAACGATCTTCTTTGTACGGTCGAAGGCATCCGGATCCAGGTTGACAACTTCGATCGGAACATTCGGTTCGATGACTTCATCATCCAGTGCAAGAATATCGCACTGACCCTTGCCTTCCTGATCGAATACACGCCATGCCATCAGCTTGCCGGGAATGATTGCCTTGGAAGCTGTATCAGAGCACTTCATCTTAGGTGTATAGCTGCCATCTTCTTCCTTGACGGCTACCAGCTTGTAAACGCCGCCGAAGACAGGATCTGTGGAAGCTGTGATCAGACGTTCGCCGACACCATAGGAATCAAAGTGTGCACCTTCATAGAATTCCATGTTGGACATCTTCTTTTCATCCAGAGAGTTGGAAGCAACCAGCTTGATATAAGGCTTGCCTGCAGCATCCAGAGCCTTGCGCAGTCTCTTATAACCGCGGGCCAGGTCACCGGAGTCAATACGTGCAGACTTGACACGCTTGTTGGGATCGTTCGGATACATCCTGATCATTTCGTCATCGAGACGGATCAGATTCGGCAGACCGGATTCAAAGATACTGTATGTATCCAGCAGCAGAGATACGTTGTTGGGATAGATCTCTGCATATGCCTTGAAGGCATCATATTCTGTCGGGAAGAATTCGATGAAGCTGTGTGCAATTGTGCCTACAGCCTTGACATCGGAACCATATCTCATTTCAGCCAGGCAGTTAGCTGTACCGATGCAGCCGCCGAGAATTGCCGCATATGCACCATCATTTCCTGCAGATTCACCCTGGGCACGACGTGTACCGAATTCCATGACATTGCGGGGAGAATGTGTATTCAGACCTGTAATACGTGTAGCCTTTGTCGCAATCAGAGAGTGGAAGTTCATTGTCTGCAGCAGATATGTTTCAATCAGAATTGCACCTACCATGTCGCATTCAATACGTACCATAGGTACCTGCGGATAGCATACAGTACCTTCTCTGAGCATATATACATTGCCCTTCCACTTGTATGTACGCAGATATTCGCAGAATTCCTCGCTCATGCCCTTTGTACGCAGCCAGCGGACATCCTGATCATTGAAGTGGTAGTTCAGCAGGAACTTCACCAGCTTGTGCTGACCGCAGGAAATGGAATAGCCGTTGCCATCAGGATTCTTTCTGAAGAACATGTTGAATACCATTGTGGTATCCTTGTAGCCCTTCAGGAAGAGTGCATTTGCCATTGTAAATTCATAGAAGTCTGTGACCATCGCCGGATTGTCATAGTCTTCATCCGGTACATACGGTTCTACTTTGATTTCAGTCATTTCTAAATTCTCCTTTTATTATTTAACATTGATCTGGCAGGAAGCCATCACTTCCAGCGCAGCATTGTGCTTTTCTACTGTTACACCTGCACAGGCAGCGGAAATCACAGAGATTTCTGTTTCATAGAGCGCTGCCCTGAGCATGAGAGCATTGGATAATACACAGATATCCGTGCACAGACCAATCAGAACAATCTCATCGGGATGCAGTGCAGTCATTTCCTGCACCAGGCCGAAGCTGCCGAATGTAGGCTTTTCGACAACACGGGCATTTCTCTTTTCCAGTGCTTCTTCCACTTCAGGATTCAGCTCCCAGCCAAGTGTTCCCTTGATGCAGTGTTCTACCGACAGATGACGGCCTTCAAAGGTCTCCATGTAGTTTTCGTAATGTGTGTCCAGAGTTGCATAAACCAGATCATAGGATTCATCCATAATCTCGCTTACAGCTGCAGGAATCATCGCAGCAGCTTCCGGTGTACCCAGAGAGCCATCTACAAAGTCATTCTGAACATCTACAACGATCAGTACTTTTGTCATAAGTTTTCCTCCAGAAATTCATACATAGGATTGAATGTATATAATGCCGCACGTTTGCCGGCAGTCTGTTTTGTCTTGCCTGTAGGCTTCAGCATCTTCTTGATATCACGACGGAAGTTGCCGGTATCTACCTTGTGTCCGATCACTGCTTCATAGACATTCTGAATCTCACGAAGTGTGCATTCCTTCGGCAGAAGGTTGAACATGATGCCGGTCGAAGCGGCGCGGTTGCGCAGCTGATCAATCGCCATATTGATCGCCTTGATATGATCCGCCGCCAGTTCGGCATTGCTCGTATCCAGAAGATCACTGCGTGTTACCACATAGTTATCCATTGCCTTATCGGTAATCCTGTACTGCATATGTACGTTCTTCTCGTCTTCATCAAGATAGAGAATACTTGTACGGCCGCTGGCATCAATGGATTCCGTAACCTTATTGATCGTAAACCAGCCGGTATCAGCCGCATCATCCCCTGCTTTGGCACGACGGATATTGCTTTCCGGTGTCATAGACAGATAAGCAGTGGAAATTACACGGGTACGAGGATCTCTGTCAGCCGCACCAAAGGTATAGAGCTGTCGGAAGTAGTTATGCTCATCCATAGATGTCTCTTCCTTCAGTTCACGCTCAACTGCCGCATCAATGTCCTCATCAAAGTTAACAAATCCCCCAGGCAGGGCCCAGTCATTGATAAACGGATGATCCTTTCTCTTAATCAGCAGAATCTTGAGCTTCTGTTCGGTTACAGTCATCAGAATCATGTCTACAGTGTTGCTGGGATGTCTGTACATGGACTCATCATAATTGGCGAGAAACTCTGCTAAAGTTTCCCCTCTTTCATTTCTTTCATCCATACTCTTCACCAAATAGTCATTTTGACTATATCAATCATAAAGTCGCTGCTACACGCTGTCAACCGTAACATCAACTGTGTTTGCAAATGTTAAATGGCCGGGTTTTGGGTCTCCAAAATCTGAAGGGGCAGAATTCTCAGGGGACACTTCAGGGGACAGCCTTGTAAAACCTCAGGGGACCACTTAGCGAGCAAGAAATAAACAG
>JAZUHS010000239.1:0-4577 GCA_045641845.1 Bulleidia sp.
CAGATTCAGAAAACCTTTGCTTTGATCGACTGCTATTCGATGATCTTTTTGTAATGCAATTCGCATCTATATAACCTCATTACGGGCAATAGCCCGTATTTTTACTGTCAGGCAGGACGCATCGAAATTCTTATAAGACAAAAAAAACCGTACGACTGCATCGCACGGTTTCATTGTCAATTCAGTTTCAGATAAGAATCAGAGATAACTTTTGATCTGTTCGTATACGCCATCACCATCGAGCTGGTATTCCTTGAGCACCTCTGCCCAATGACCGCTCTGGCCGAAGCCATACATACCGATTCTGTGGATGAAGCGAGGGCATCTTGTTGCAGCAACTTCGCATACCATGGAACCCAGACCGCCTGTAATGGAGTGTTCTTCCACAGTGAAGATTGTTTCGTGTTCTTCCAGAATCTTTGCGATACCGTCTTCATCTGCCGGCTTGATTGCACAGACATCGACAACAGTAACGTTGATACCTTCTTCAGCGAGCTTAGCAGCTGCTGCCATGGAGGACTGAACCATCAGACCACATGCGAAGACAGCAATCTTTTCACCCTTACGGAGAACGTTGATCTTTGTTACATCAAATTCCTTATCAGCACTATAGAAATCTTCAACATCAGATCTGCCTGTACGAACATAAGCAGGACCATCTGTTTCAGCGATGTGTCTGATAACAGCCTTTGTCTCATACTGGTCGCAAGGCACGTAAACAGCCAGACCTGTGATATCACGCATAATTGCGATATCTTCAATTGCCTGATGAGTTACACCATCTTCACCTACTGTGATACCGCTGTGAGAACCAACGATCTTTACATTCAGATGAGGATACGCAACACTGTTACGAATCTGTTCCCAAGCTCTGCCTGTCAGGAACATTGCGAATGTAGAAGCGAACGGTACATAACCGGAAGCAGCCAGACCGGCAGCGACGCCGATCATATTGCCTTCCGCAATACCCATATCAAAGAATCTTTCAGGTGCTACCTTCTGTGCCATAGCAGACTTTGTGGAACCTGCCAGGTCAGCATCTAGAGCTACGATCTTCGGGTTTTCCTGAATGAGCTTCTGAAGTTCTTCACCGTATGCCTGTCTTGTAGACTTTGCCATCTTATTCACCCTCCAGATCTTTTAATGCAACTGCTGTCAGTTCAGCATTCGGAGCCTTACCGTGCCAGTCAACAACGTTTTCCATGAAGGAAACGCCCTTGCCCTTTACTGTCTTTGCAATAATGCAGGTAGGCTTACCCTTTACTGTCTTAGCTTCGTTGAAGGCAGCCTCGATTTCATCATAGTTATGACCATCAATCTTGATTACATGCCAGCCGAAAGCTTCAAACTTTGTATCAAACGGTTCCGGACCGATGACATCCGCTGTAGGACCATCGATCTGCAGACCATTAACATCAATTACCATGCAGAGGTTATCGCAGTTGTAATGCGCAGCAGCCATAGCAGCTTCCCAGATCTGTCCTTCTTCACATTCACCATCACCGCACAGGGCATAGATCATGTGATCGTTCTTGTCCAGCTTATTTGCAAGAGCCATACCTACCGCAGCAGAAAGGCCCTGGCCGAGGGAACCTGTAGACATATCAACACCATCAAGTTCATTCAGATCCGGATGACCCTGCAGTCTTGTGCCGAGCTTACGGAATGTGAGCAGTTCTTCTTCAGGAATGATACCCTTTTCTGCCAGTACAGCGTACAGCAGTGCGGAACCATGACCCTTGGAAAGTACAAAGCGATCTCTATCATTAGATCCGGCATTTTCAGGTGTGATATCCATAACATTGAAATAAAGTACAGTTAAAATATCAGCAGCACTCAGAGCTCCGCCCGGATGACCAGAATTCGCATTTGAAATCTGCTTAATAATATTGATACGAATGTTTTTAGCATGCTTCTGAAGCATCTCTTTTTCCATATCTTCCTCCTCATTTTGCGCAAACATCATAACACATTAAAATCACATGTCTACTTGTTAATTTTTTGATTTATTGAACAATTAAAGAAAGCGTTTTAACTCACCAATTGAGCGTATTACGATGACATCTTCAGAGGCAGGTCTATGACCGCCAGTCCAGATCCATATCGGTGTCAGACCCGCACGATATGCCCCAAGCACATCGTTAGCATATATATCACCTACGTATACAGCTTCCTCCGGTTTTACTCCCAAACGCTCACATGCGGACAGGAACAATCTAGGATCCGGTTTAGCATAATCATAATCACCGCTGACAATCAGATGATCTGCTTCAAAGAAACCGTCAAGACCTGCATGTCTGATCTTCATTCTCTGACCATCGGAAGGACCGTTTGTAATGATTCCCAGTTTGTATTTGCCGCTTAGGTATTCCAGCGTACTGCGGGAATCTTCAAAAGGAACACAGTACTTCCAGAGATTCTCTACCCAATACTTCATGAACACTTCATATGCAATCTCAATGTCGTATTTCTTTTTCAGCATACCAACAACATGACGCTTGTTCACATTGCCACGTTCATCCCACAGCATGACATCCTGCAGGATTGCCTCGAATTCCACACCATCCGGCATATTTGTCATCTCCTTTAACAACGCTCTGTAGCACTGATATGCATAGATCTCACGATCGCCAAGAGTATCGTCAAAATCAAAAAGAACAGCCTTAATTCCCTCAAGCCTGTTCATGTTCATCATCCTTTTTCCACTGTTCAAATGCTGCTTTCACATCTTCGGGAGCCCATTCACGTAAGCCTGCAATCTCACCTTCACGGCCAAAATCTACATAAAAACGGCAAAAGAACTTTCTCTTTTCCATATGTGACATTTCATTCCAGTTCTCAGGAAGTTCCTTCATATCATCACCTCATCATCAATACCAACGATGAACATTATAAAGCACTCAGAAGAAACAAAAAAGGATCCTGTTTCCAGGATCCGGTTTTAAGTTCAATTACTTAGCGAGCTTCTTGTACAGTGTAACGAAACGTTCAGCCAGGATACCGAAAGCTTCAGCACTCATCAGCTGGTCTTCAGCATGAGTCAGAAGCAGATCCATTGTAACTGCGTTACCCTGAGCAACACCTACGAGCAGGCCTGCATGAGCATCGTGTCCAGCTGTGAAAGCTTCCTGGCCTTCCTTGATGGACTGTTCAGCTTCTTCGAAGTTACCTTCTGCAGCAGCGTCGATAGCGTTGATATAGCAGGAACGTGCTGTTCCTACAGATGCGATAATGTTAAACGCAACCAGTTCTGTTCCTTCCATCCTGATTACTCCTCGCCCATCAGCTTCATAGCAAGTTCCAGAGTGCCCTTGCCGTTCATCAGACCATACATCTGCATAGGAATGTCAGTCATCTTGTAGTCAGGGTGAGCTGCCTTCAGCTTGTTCAGAGCATAACGAACCTGCGGTCCGAGCAGGATAGCGTCAGCCTTGGGAGCTTCGTTTTCGAAATCGCCCAGAGAGAAAGCTGCGATATCATAATCCTTGCCCTTAGCAGCAGCAGCTTCCTTCATCTTGTTTACGAGCAGGGATGTGGACATACCTGCTGCGCAGAATAATCTAATTGTCTTGTCAGCCATTGTTTTTATCTCCTTTACTGATAGTTTTAGAATAATATGAAATCGGTAAGTTTGCAACCGTTTTCACTTAAGAAGAGTCTGATTAGCCCAGCAGCTTTTCAGCGATTGCTAGAGCGCCCTTACCGTCCATCAGGCCGTAGATACGCATGTCAATTGCAGCGATAGGCTTGTCAGGGTAGTCCTTCTTGAACTTATCCAGAGCGAAACGAACCTGCGGTCCGATCAGGATAACGTCTGCCAGAGGTGCATACTTAGCAGCGTCGTTCATAGAATAAGCAGCGATTGTGTACTCCTTGCCGGATGCAGCAGCAGCTTCCTTCATCTTGTTTACGAGTAAGGAAGTGGACATACCAGCAGAGCAGAATAATGTAATTGTCTTCATGATTAATTCCCTCTTTCTTGACTTTACGTCTGTACCCATATTCTAAGACGTAAGGGGTTACATTTCAACGTAAGGAAAGAAGGAAATGGCAATATAGGAAACTACTTAAGGTTTGTGTGAAAAAATTTGCTCAGTATTCATAATAACGTGTCCAGAAACACAAAAAACAAACAAAAACCTCTTGCATTTGCATAGAAATAACAGTTTATTCTCCAGATACTTATATTTTAGTGCAGTAGGGGTATGCAATATTATTTGTACTTAATAGTATGCATAACACGGTTGGTCCGACTAAAACAATATCTATTTGTGCGGGCTTGACAAATGAAAACTATAATTGGCAGCTACTAAGAGAGCTGGATAAATAGACTCCAAATAACCTAAACAGAGCCTTTAGGTTTTTGAGAGTATTATCACAAACTCGCTAATTCGCACTGGTACTCTGGTTTTATGCTTAACGTCATGAAGTCTTGTTGATGGGAAGGAAGGGGGAAGAAAAAAGAAAAAGCGAAGAGGATCGCTCTTCGCTTTTCTTGAACCGGCAGCGTGCTTGATTCACCATAAGGCTATTTTCGCCGCTGAAGTGCTTAACTTCTGTGTTCGGGATGGGTACAG
>JAZUHS010000240.1:0-84553 GCA_045641845.1 Bulleidia sp.
AATGAGTTCATGTTCTCGTTATCCAGCGCCTTCATTAACCAGTGTTATTCAACAAGAGGTCTGGATGCGGTTGCGGCGATCAATATGACAACTACGATTACGCATCTGTTTATGATTATCAATCATGGTATGGGTCATGCAATATCCATCATGGTTGGTCAGGCCCTTGGTTCGGGTGATCATGATCGTGCGATTGATATGGACTTCAAGCTGATCTTCCTGTCTGTTACAGCATGTACTATGATTGGTCTCTGCATGTTCATGGTAGCTCCGGCAATTCCTAAGATTTACAATACCGGAGCTGAGGTCAAGCAGCTGGCATGTTCACTGCTTCGCATTTCAGCGTTAACGATGCCGGTACAGGCAATGTATATGGCAAGTTACTTCACTTTGAGATGCGGTGGAAAAACAGTTCTGACACTGTTGTTTGACAGTGGTTATATCTGTCTGATTTCCTTCCCTGTCGCATTCATTCTGAGCCATTTTACCAAGCTTCCGATCTTCTACATTTATCTGCTGGTAACATTATGTGATTTACCTAAGGCACTGACCGGCATGTATCTGGTCAGAAAAGGTATCTGGGCAAATACAATCATATGATTTGCTTGGTGCAGAGCGGATTACCGCTTTGCACCTTTTCTTTATACCAAAAGAAAACCATCTGCTTTAGTACAGATGGTGAAGTGTTACATTGTTTCTTTGAGCTTTCGGGTAATACGGAAGAGTGTCGGTACCAGAATCAGACATGCGCACAGCCAGGAGAATGGGTTAGCGTAGAGAACGGCATTGAAACCGAATCTGCTTACCAGAACCAGTGCCATGAAGGAACGGGCTGCCAGTTCCGCAAAGCCTGCGAGCATAGTGATGGATGATTGACCAAGACCCTGGATGCAGTTTCGGTAAATGAAGATTGTACCAAGCAGCCAGTAGAACATGGAGTTAACACCTAGGAAGCGTTTGGAGTCTGCGATTACACCGGCAGCACTGCCGTCAACGAAGAGTTTGGTGAGATCACCGCCTGCGACCTTCATTACCAGGAAGCAGCCGATGGCATAGGCAAAGACAAGGATTGTAGCTTCACGAATACCTTTGAAGATTCTGTCTTTCTGATTTGCACCATAGTTCTGACCGCAGAATACAGACATTGCTGTACCGAGCATTACCATAGGCTGAGTAAAGAGCATTTCGATCTTCTGACCGGCTGTAACAGCTGCGACTTTATCAGAGCCAAGAGAGTTTACAGCTACCTGCAGGATAACTGTACCTACAGCAGTGATGGACATCTGCAGTGCCATAGGAACGGAGATCGCGAGGATATTCTTCATTTCCTGACCATTGAAGCGCAGGTCTTCTTTTGCAAAGCGAAGAATGGTATGTTTCTTCTTCATGTAGAGGAAGCAGAGCAGACCGGAGACTGCCTGAGAGAAAATTGTTGCGATCGCTGCACCGCTGACACCGAGATTGAAGAAGATGATCAGGACCAGGTCGAGAATGACATTCAGGATTGAGGAAAAGATCAGAAAGATCAGCGGGGTATTGGAGTCACCGATGGAGCGGCAGATGCTTGCCAGGAAGTTATAGATTACGGTGAAGACCATGCCGGAAAAGATAATGGAGATGTAGTTATAGGACATCTGGAAGATATTCGCCGGGGTATGCATCCAGTTCAGGACAGTATTTGTCATGAAGTGTGTGCCAAGCGTCAGGAAGATCGCAAAGCCTACGGAAAGGTATGCGGAGTTGGCAATGACGTTGAGCATGCGCTTATGGTTATCAGCACCGTATGCGTGAGAAATCGGGATACCGCAGCCGCTTGTAAGACCCATAGTAAAACCAAGGACAAGGAAGTTCAGGGAGCCTGTAGCACCTACTGCCGCAAGGGCATCAACACCTACAAAGCGTCCTACGATCATAGTATCGGCGATGTTATAGAGCTGCTGGAAGATTGCTCCTCCGATCAGCGGAATAGTGAACAGAATAATCTGTTTGAGAGTGTTTCCTTCGGTCAGTTTGACCACTTTCTTCTGTGCCAAAATATGTACCTCCTTTGTCGTGGCTATAATGATAGCACTTTCTCCAATAGATATAAAAAAAGAAGAACCGAAGTTCTCCTTTTCTTCAAAGATCAATTAAGCAACTGTAACCTTGATGCCAGGGCCCATTGTTGTAGAAACAGAGATGTTCTTAACATATGCACCCTTAACGGAAGCGGGCTTAACCTTCAGCAGCTGTTCATACAGAGCCTTGAAGTTAGCAGCGAGTGCTTCTTCTGTGAAGGAGCACTTACCGATCAGAACGTTAACGTTACCGTCACGGTCTACACGGTATTCAACCTTACCCTTCTTGATTTCATCGATAGCCTGTGCAACGTTAGTTGTAACAGTACCTGTCTTAGGGTTAGGCATCAGGCCCTTCGGACCCAGGACACGACCCAGACGGCCGAGCTTACCCATCATGTCGGGTGTAGCTACGATAATGTCGAATTCAAACCAGCCGTTCTTGATCTGTTCCAGAACTTCGTCAGCACCTACGAAATCAGCACCGGCAGCCTTAGCTTCTTCAGCCTTGGGACCCTGAGTGATTACGAGTACCTTTCTTGTCTTACCTGTGCCGTTCGGCAGAACCATAGCACCACGGATGTTCTGGTCAGCCTGACGAGGGTCAACATTCAGATTGAAAGATGCTTCAACGGAAGAATCAAACTTTGTTGTGCTCAGCTTCTTAGCGAGAGCCAGAGCTTCTGTGTATTCGTATGTTCTTGTGCGATCGACCTGAGCCTTCGCAGCATTATACTTCTTTCCTGCCATGACTTATGCCTCCTCGCCTTCAATTACGATACCCATGTTACGAGCTGTACCAGCTACGATTCTCATAGCTGCTTCAACATCGTTTGCGTTCAGGTCAGGCATCTTGTATTCAGCGATTTCTCTGAGCTGAGCCTGAGTGATCTTACCAGCCTTTACTGTCTTAGGTGTACCGGAAGCCTTTGTGATGCCGGCAGCCTTCTTCAGCAGATTAGCAGCGGGTGTTGTCTTGATGACGAAGTCGAAGGACTTGTCTTCATAAGCTGTGATAATTACAGGAACGATATCACCCTTACGGTCCTTAGTCTTGTCGTTGAATTCTGTGCAGAACTTAGGCATGTTGATGCCTGCGGATGCGAGAGCAGGACCCGGTTTAGCACCGCCTGCAGGGAACTGAAGTTTGCAGATCTTTGCAATTTTCTTTGCCATGTGGCTATCCTCCTTATTGAGATCCACATGCAGTGGTCAACGAATGATTGCGCATTCTACCACGCATGAAAGCACACGAAAATGTGCTCATAAATATTAACCTGTACAGGCAGAATCGTCAATATCCATCGCTTGCAAAAAATGGCGAAATTGAGCGATATTCTGCACTTTCCGGGTATAGGAAAGGCAGGTGCGTTTACCTGCCTGTTCGGTTATTCTTCTGTAACCTTTTCCAGCTCGCTGTAGCTGATGTCTGTCGGTGTTTCTCTGCCGAACAGCATTGTCAGTACATTGGCTGTCTGTGTCTGGTCATTCATTGTGGAGACACGGCCTGTCATACCACTGAAGGGACCGGAGAGTACCTTGACTGTGTCGCCGACTGTGAAGTTGACAACAACCTTCTTGTCACTCTGACCCATTCTTCTCAGGATGGATTCCATTTCATCGGGAGATACCGGGAAAGGCTTAGCGCCGCCGCCGGAGGATCCGATAAATCCTGTTACACCAGGTGTGTTACGTACTACGTACCATGCTTCGTCTGTCATCTTCATTTCAACAAAGACATAGCCGGGGAAAAGATTGTGCATCTTTTCGACTTCCTTGCCGTTCTTGATTTCGATTTCAGATTCTTCAGCTACGACAATACGGAACAGGGAATCCTGGATGCCCATAGTTTCAACACGCTTTTCCAGATTTTCCTTAACACGGTTTTCATGACCGCTGTATGTATTAACTACATACCAGCGCTTTTCATGTTCATCATCGATTACGCTTGCGATTGTTTCTGTAGCCATATTTATGCTCCAATTCCCATGAATTTGAGAACGTATGTTACTACGAACTCACATAATACAAAGAACAGTGCAAAGGATGCTGTAAAGAATACAACTTCAGTGGAATTTTCCATTACACCGGGGTTGTTAGCACCCTGACTCTTCCAATGAGGCCAGCGTACACGCTTAGCTTCCTTCTGGATACCGGACAGAGAGAACCAGTTATCCTTTGCAGGAGCAGTCTTGCCCTGCTTTGCTGTGTTAGCAGTCTTATTTGTATCAGCCATGTGGGAAACCTCCTATTTTGTTTCCTTGTGGAGCGTCTGTGTACCGCAGTGGGGACAGAATTTCTTAAGCTCCAGTCTCTTCGTGTTGTTCTTCTTGGATCTGTGTGTCGTGTAGTTGCGCGACAGGCATATCTCACATGCCAGGATGACCTTATCATCTTTTGCCATGACGAAAAACTCCTTCAAATGCCTATATACTCTAACATAGATACAAAGAAACCGTCAATCATGTGATCTTGAAGAAATATGCAACATTTGGCGGTCAGTTTCCATTTACAGCTTTGCGAATTTTCCTGCGTACACGCTGCACTTTTCCATCATATGCCTTAGTTGTGCAGTTGAGTCTTGCGGCAGCTTCGGCATAGGTTTCACGGCGTCTGAGGCATTCGAGAACAGCGCGTTCTGCTGTGCTTAATCCATTGATGCACTCCTCCAGACGTTCGTTGGCCATATTGTATTCGGTGTAGTAAGTGGGATTATTCATGGGATTCTTTTGTTCAATCAGATCATAGTAGGATTCTTCTTCATTCACCATCATATCCAGCTGAAGATTGTTTCGTGAGTACAGAGGTGCCTGTGAGCGGTGTTTTCTCAGAAGGTTGGAAATTCTTCTTTTCAGAACAACATGCAAAAAGGTATCAAAGGATGCTTCGGTATCATTGCGGTAGGTATCGACGGCATCTACTACTGCCATGCGCGCTTCCAGACGGAAGTCTTCGACATAAGGCTGATAGGCAGGATACGTGATCATTGCCGTTTTGATAAATGTATTGATGACAGGCGTATATTGTTCGATCAGCATTTCGAGGGCTACCTGGTCTCCAGTTCTTATCATGTAGATCAGTTCATAAGGGTTATAATGCATTGCTTATTCCTCCGTTTCCGATGGGTACATTGATATTTTGTCACAACGGAAACCTTCAAGTGTCCTGACGTTGTTTCGTTCCAGTGCCGAAGTTCTGCACATTTTTCCACAATTATGGTGGAAAACAAAAAGGAGTCTTCCTTTGCAGAAAACTCCTGTGGATACTTGATGTTTAGAGCGGGAAACGGGTGCTGAAGATGTGATACATCAGAATGCCTGCAGAGACGGAAGCGTTGAGGGATTCAATCTTTCCGCGCATCGGCAGGGAGATGACGAAGTCACATTTTTCACGCAGCAGACGGGAGATACCTTTGCCTTCGTTGCCGATGATGAGAACTGTGTTCATATCATAACCAACGGAACGGTAATCCTGACCATCCATGTCTGTGCCAACAACCCACCATCCGTTTTCCTTGAGTTCATCAATGGTACGGGAGAGGTTGGTGACCGGTGCGCATTTGACAGTATCAATGGCGCCGACGGATACCTTGGCAACTGTGGGAGTGAGGCCGACTGCGTGTGTCTTCTTGAAGATAACACCGGTTGCGCCGACTGCGTCTGCTGTTCTTAATACAGCACCGAGGTTATGCGGGTCTTCCAGTTCATCGAGCAGAATGATCAGACCATGTTCACCTTTGGGAACATTGTGCATCAGATCCTGAAGTGTATATGTCTTATACGGTTCAATTTCTGCGGCAATACCCTGATGACGGTCTGTGCCTGTGATCTTGGTGAGTGTCTTGCGGTCTGTCTTCTTTACCTGTACACCGTTTTTTGCTGCGAGTTTTTCGATTTCGCGATCTTCGACAGCTAAGAGGATACCTCTGGTTTTGCTGCGGTCCAGCAGCATCTGTTTTACTACATTCTTTCCGTAAACAAACTGTGCCATGTTTTATTCTCCCAGCGCTCTGCTCTTATCCCAGATTTCCATAATTCTGTCAGTTCTGCCTTCCATGTGCAGGGCACCGATGAGGGCTTCAAAACCAGTGGAAATACGGTAGATCTGTACGGGTGTGTTATGAGGTACGGAGCCTTCGCTGCCATTACGGCCGCGACGGAAGATTTCTTCTTCCCATTCAGTAAAGAATCTTTCTTCGTGCAGGGCTTCGTAGAAGCGGCTTTGTGCTTTGGCGGAGACATAGCCGATGCTCTTTTTCTGTAGAGCACGGCCGCGGCCTTCACCATGGTTGATCAGATATTCTCTGACCAGAAGCGACCATACGGCATCACCGAGAAAGGCGAGTGTACGGCCGTTGCATTCGTTGACTGTCATTTTTAGAGGAGTCCCTTTTCTGCCAGCTGTGAGCGGTATGTGTCAGCGCTGTCCCAGTCCTTAGCCTTCTTGGCTTCGTTCCACTTTGCAAAGAGTACTTTGTCTTCTTCTGTGATGACAGGTCTGATAACATCAATGCCGAGTACATGCAGCATCTTGGCTACAGCATTGCGGTAGGAGCCTACAGCTGTGAAGTCGATTTCTCTCTGACGGAGAGACTGGTTGAGCTTCTTGACTGTGTCAAAGATGACAGCGTATGCGTTAGGTGTGTTCATGTCATCATCCAGGGCATCGAGGAAGGCACGGTATGCGGCCTGATCGTATTCTTCTGTGACAGGTGCATCTGCCAGAGCTGCCTTGATGTCGGACTGCTTCATGGGATTAAGAACCTTTTCGAGTTCCTTTTTTGCTGTTTCTACTGTTTCTTCAGAGAAGTTGAGTTCCTTTCTGTAGTGTACAGAAGATACAAGCCATCTTGTCAGGTCAACACCGAGGTTTGTGACTACATCCTTAGCCCACAATGTATTGCCGAGAGACTTGGACATCTTCTGGCCATCGATGTTTACCATGGCATTGTGTACCCAGTAGTTTGCCAGGCTGTTGCCGTGGAGCGCTTCGTGCTGAGCTACTTCGTTTTCGTGGTGAGGGAACTTGAGGTCCATACCACCGCCGTGAATATCGATCTTGTCGCCGAGGTTGTTATTGATCATAACAACACATTCGGTGTGCCAGCCGGGTCTGCCTTCGCCCCAGGGAGAGTTCCACTTAATACCCATTTCTGTTTTCTTCCAGAGAGCGAAGTCATAAGGGTTTCTCTTCTGATCGTTTGTTTCGATACGTGCGCCTGCTTCGAGCTGATCGAGCTTCTGGTGAGAGATTTCACCGTATGTAGGTACGCTTTCAACTGAGAAGTATACATCGCCGTCTGCTTCGTATGCATGGCCGGACTTTACGAGATCATTGATGAAGTCGATGATCTGGCCCATTGTTTCCGTTACACGGGGTGTGATATCCGGCAGTTCAGTATTGAGCATGGATCTTACCTGTGTATATGCTTCAATATATCTTTCGGCAATGACCTTTTCTGTTGTACCTTCTTCTGCAGCCTTCTTGATGATCTTGTCGTCGACATCTGTGAAGTTGGATGCGTATGTTACCTTGTAGCCTTCTGCTTCGAGGAGTCGCTTGAGTACGTCGAAGACGATCATCGGGCGGGCGTTGCCGATGTGGGCATGGTTATATACTGTAGGTCCGCAGACATACATGTTTACACGGCCTTCTTCAATCGGCTTGAATTCTTCAATCTGGAGCGTTCTGCTGTTATAAAGTCTGATCATAGTATTCCTCCTTAATAAAAGGCGCCTTCTTCAAAAAGACGCCTTTGCGTGTTCCACTTTTCTGTGTTTGCTTTGTCTTTAACGCAGACCTGCGTTTTCATCTACTGTACTTCGACGAAACCCTCGCAGAGGCATTCGTGCATTGTCCGGACAGGATACTTGCACCATGTGTATCCCTCTCTTTGACTGACCTTATGCAGTACTTGTTCTGTTCAGCGGTGTAGATACAGTATAACGCAAAAGATGGTTTACTGCATTGCTTTTGGACAGAAAAAAGGATCTGCGGAGAGATCCTTTTACAGGGTTATGCGTTATAGCCAGGAACGGGCATGTAAGCAGAGTAGATTGTGTCACCTACACGGAGCCAGCCTTTGAGAGCGGGTGTCCAGATGTAGTCGTCTGCTTCAAGAATTCCCTGATGAATCAGTGCTGCGAGTTCATGATCGCTGTAGGGACCATATTTGGAATGGTCAGCTCTGCGCATGTAATACCATACTTTTTCCATTGTTTCACCGATCCTTTACTGGCCATCCGAACCATCTGTTTTGAGAGGCTGGACGCCGATATTGATGAAGCCTTCGTTCATCTGGTTAGGAATTTCGAAGATGTTTGCTTCAGGGTTTTCGAGAATGTAGCCGGCAGGCATGTAAGGTGTGATGTCATACTTGCCTTCGATGATTGTGACGCTCTTGCGGGAGTCAGGCACTTCTTCACCATTGACTCTGAAGACGAAGATGACGTCATATTCCACCTTCTGCTTTGTGTAGGTGAGCTGTGTCTTGGAGGCATCGCCTTCCTTGTATGCGGAGCTTTCGCTGCATGCCTTGACAGAGATGTTATGTGTGGAACCGTCGGATACGTTTGTTCCTTCCAGAGCAATTGTGATCTTGTTTGTCAGTGTTGTCTGTTCTGCACCGCCGTCGAGTGTAACGATATAGTAGTCGGCGTGTTCTACTTCATCCCAAAGCAGTACCCATGTGTATCCATTGCCCATTTCGCCATGAATGTTGGAGACAGGGCCGAGCTTTTCAGATACGGACTTGTACTGGTACTTATACTTGGCAGCTTCACTTTCAGCATACTTCTTATCGTCGTCAGAGTGAGCTACGACTGTGATGGTGTATTCCTTGTCATCTTCCAGAGCGGAGACGGCAATGCTTGTCTGGTTGTTATCAACCTTAGCTTTTGTTTCAGGATCTGTATCAACTGTGACTTCATAATAGTCAGCGTGTTCTACAGAATCCCACTTGATGACAACATTTACGGTTGTTGCGGATACCTGAATGTTCTTAGGTACGGAGAGCTTTTCTGCTTCTTCGTCTTCTTCGCCCTTAGCTGTTTCTACATACTGACCATAGGAGTTATCACCGGCACCATACATCTTTTCGTTGCCGTTGATAGCAATGATTGTATTGCCGCTGGCGGCGATGTAACGGATGTTGGACCACTTGGAGACTTTCTTCTGCATTTCTTCATCAGCGATGGAGCATGCGAGAGTGTGATCGGACTTCAGACCGATGGCAATGTTATTGCCGCAGGCCGCGGAGTCGATGTTAGTCCATGCAGTTGTATTGATTTCAGAGCCATATGCGAGGGCTGTGCCATCCTTCTTGACGATGATGACGGAGCCTTTGCCAAAGGCTACACTCGCAACATCAGACTGGTTTGCGGCAGAGGGATCAATATTGCCGCAGGATTCCATAGTACCGTCCTTTTTGATACCTACGGTTACAGCGTTGCCGGCATAGACAGCTGTGATGTCTTTCCATGCGGAGACTTCGCAGGCATTATCGTCACCTGTGCATACGACTGTACCATCTGATTTCAGACCGACAGAGTGGTTTGCACCGGCTGCGATCATTGTGATATCTTCCCATTGGTCTACTTCGTGATCGGCATTGCTTGAGACAACTGTGCCATCCTTCTTCAGACCGAGGGCATGGTCATCATATGCACTGACCTGAACGACGCCATCGAAGGATTCTTTCGGGTGGAAAGAGCCTTTTTCTTCAAGACGACCGTTGCGGTCAATAAACAGAGAATATGTATCACCGAGGGCAAGTCTATTCACAGAACTGAGTGAGTTGATTTCCTTGCTTGAGCCTCTGCCAAATACCAGAAGCAGTATAGCGGCGATAACAGCGATGGCTGCGACGATACCGGCGATGATATATGTCTTTTTCTTCTTCTGTTCTTCCTGCTGTCTTCTTTTTTCAGCGAGCCTTCTGCGACGGGCAGCAGCTTTGCGTTCTGCTTCCTCTTCTTCAGCTCTCTGGGTATCAATTGCAGTTGTATCAACAATCTCATTGACGCGTGTTGCTTCGAAGCTGATTGTATCTGTAATTCTTTCTGTGTTTGCTGACTGTACTGCAGTCATCTGTACGGTTGCTTCCTGGTCTTCTGTAACGGATGTCATATCCGGAAGATAAGGAATGTTCACATTGTTTACAGCAGGTTCCTTGAAGACGATATTCTTTGTGTTGTCGACAAGGTCATCTACAGTGATGTGATATATTTCTGCCAGTGCGACCAGCTGCTGAACATTGCAGATTGCATTGCCGTTTTCCCAGTTCATGTACTCGTTAACGGGAACCTGCAGGCGCTGAGCCAGATCACCCTGTGCGTAACCGAACTGCTTACGGAGTGCTGTCAGTTTTTCAGGGAGTCTATTCATAATTACACCTCCACCTCAACTAAATATTTTATAAGCAAGAGTGATACTTTTCAATCATGGTCCCCTTGGGGTTCATCGTCAAATTCCTTAATCATGAGATTCAGGTGATGATTGAGCCAGTCTGCGACGAGATGACGATGACAGAACTCATCTTTCTCTTCATAGCAGAGAAGTGCACAGTCTTTTCCTTCTGCAAGTTCATTGATCTTAGTGTAGATGTCGGCAGGATCAAGATGTGCAAGAATCTCTGCTGTGAAGCGTCTGGTATAGAGTTCTGTGTCATGTCCTTCCTGGTATTGATGAAGGATGTCATAAGTTGGTGCGGGTTCGTGAAGCCATTTGCCGGTGTAATCCGGAGGGATTTCCAGACATATGGCAATAGGTACCAGTTTATCTTTCAGCAAAGGAATGCTGTTGAAATTTGATGTGTATATCTGCATTGTTTTGTCCTCAATATCATCATACAGCGATTCTATGCAGTGATGTTCTTTTTCCTGTGCATGCCATATGCAAAGGAAAAAAGCGGGTTGTCCCGCTTAGCGAATGAATAAGGATACAACAAGAGGAATGGTCAGAACACTGAGGAGTGTGGTGACGACAATGTTCTTTGTGACGGTATCCTTGCTTGCGTTGTACTGGGTTGCCAGCATCAGTACCATGCTTGCGACGGGCATGCCGTTGGTGATGATGGCGATGGAAGAGAAATAGGAGTCAAGGTTAAGCAGGCGGCATACGATGGCTGTAATTGCCGGGATCAGAAGCAGGCGTACGGCGGCGAACATGTAGCTGGGCCAGTCTCCGAAACAGTGTCTGAGCGGGTACATAGCCAGGGATGAACCGATCATCATCATGGATAAAGGACTGGTGACTGAGCCTACCATTTCGATTGTTGAGCCAAGAACAGAGGGCAGATGGATTTCAAACATGAAGATTACAACTGCAACCAGGCTCATGATGAAGCCGGGTGTCATCAGCTGCTTGGGGTTGAATCCTGTCGCTTTGGAGCCGGAGGCGTTGAGGCAGATGACGCCATAGGAGTATACAAAGATATTGAAAGCCATGTGCAGCATGGCTGCGTAGAAGATCGCTTCGTTGCCAAGGACACTCTGTACGACGGGGTAGCCCATGAAGGCGGTGTTGGCAAAGACGCACATGCATTCATATACAGGTCTGTCACCATCCGGTAAGGGAAGGATTCTGGTAACGATTTTACCGACAACGATGAAGCCGATGTACATCAGAAAGCCGGCACCGATGAGGGCGAGGACAAAACTTCTGTTGTCTGTCTGAATCGTGCTTACACTGGCGATCACCATCAGCGGGCTGGTGAGGTTTACGATGAGGGATGAGATTTTCTTGTTTACATATTCGTCAAACACGCCGAACTTGTTCAGGGCATAACCCATGCAGAGGATGATGAACAGTTTCAGCATGGTCTGAAAGACAACCATAATATCCATAAGTGTGCTCCTTTTTTGTGCTTCCCTATTTTAGGAGCGCAATTGAAAGTGTTCAATAAAAAACATCTGCATTATACAGATGTTTACGTGTTTCAGCAGGAACCGTTGCAACAGCCGCCTTCTTCAGCGGGTGCGGGTGTTTCTGTTTCCTGATCGATGATGTTTTCGATGTCAGAAAGAACCTTTTCAACATCCAGTGTGAGTGTTCCGTCTGCCAGTTCAATTACCGGGAGTCCGACTCTGCCCTGTTCCTTGATTTCATCGAACATGGGATTTGTATCTCTCATCTTCAGGAATGCTCTGAGGTTGGGAATGTTTTCTGTGATTTCTACGAATTCGTAGGGAATGTTCTTTGCGTCGAGTACTGCTTTCAGTTCATTGCAGCCGCGGCAGATTTTGGAGCCATAGATTTTCATATTGATGTTCCTCTCTTTTGCTCTTTTATTATACAGGTCATTCTCTGTAATACATGTGTATGCACCTAAAAAAAGGATTCGGCATTATCTGCAGAATCCTTTATTCGTGTTCTTTTTTTCCTGGTGAAATATGATTTCATTCTTCTCAGTTTTCACTGAGTATTATCAGATTCGGTTTTTTATGTAAGATTGTCCATTGGTCTGATCTCATGCAGACTTGTACTTTCTTTATCAGTTTATGTTTGCGAAGATTTCTGCATTATCTCCGTGTGAGTGATCATTTACAGTCAGCTGTTTCTGATCAGTTCACTTAGCTTTGCAGAATGCACCGTTAGGGATTGTTTCTCCTGTTAGGCCGGATGTCTACGTTCCCTTCTTATTCTGCTTCAGAAGAGAACGGCGCGGAAATAATTTGTCTTTTCATGATTCTCTTCCTCTCTTTCAGTTTGATCTTCTTTGAGAAGATCGGCTTACCTGTAATTGAGCAGTACCTTCTTCATAGAGCTTACCTCCTTTGTTTAAGGTGTATCTCTTTGTACTTTCAATATACTGGATTTCCTGTTTCGTAACAGTCTATCTTTGAAAAATTATTTATTCTATAATTAACTTGTTAGGGGCCTGATTCGCAAGAACCGGGCCCCTTTTGTTATTGATCAGTTATTATCGAGATGAGAATTCATCCAGTTGAGTGTTTCTGTGAAGGAACGTTCACGATGTGAAGGCTTACCGATGTTGTTCAGACCATGGGAATCGCCTTCGAATGTGACAACGCGTGTTTCGCAGCCATGATCCATCAGAGATGTAACCATCTGCAGGCCATCGGAGAGGTGGCAGCGGAAGTCATCGAGAGGCTGAATGAACAGTGTCGGTGTGACGCAGTTGTTTGCGTATGCCAGCGGGGAGCACTTCCAGTATGTTTCAATTTCATCCCAGGGAGAGCCACCCATGAGTTCCTTAACGTAGAGACGGGAGATGTCAGATACACCGTACATGGATACCCAGTTAACAACTGAGCACTGGGAGCTTGCAGCGTGGAAACGGTTTGTGTGACCGATGATCCAGTTTGTCATGAAGCCGCCATAGGATACACCTGTGACGCCCATGCGTTCTGTATCGATTGAAGGATACTTTTCGAGAACTGCGTCTGTGAAGGCCATGATGTCTTCATAGTCGGGGCCACCTGTCATTCTGCGGATTTCAGCGAAGTCGTTGCCTCTGCCATCGGAACCCTGAGGGTTGCAATAGAAGACAAAGTAACCCTGAGATGCCCACAGCTGAATGACATGCTGGTAGATAGGATAGAATACACCCTTAGGACCGCCGTGGATATAGAGGATTGCCGGATACTTCTTAGCGGGGTCGTAATCGAAAGGCTTGGAGATGTAGCCGTCGATTTCCCATCCTCTGCGTGTGATTGTCATAGGTTCAGCTTCTGCGACATAGTAATCCTTGAGGAGATCATCATTGAAGTTACTGATCTGCACTGCCTTGCCGTCTACAACTGCATATACTTCATTGAGGTGCAGTTCATGGAGACCAGTGAATACGAGTGTACCGTTCTGTTCGTCAAAGCTTGTGATGGATCCGTTCCAATCGAATACAGGCTTGATACCTTCATCGTTGAAGGAGAATACTGTGTTGCTGTATCTCTGCATGCTGTTAAACAGGAATGCTTCGGGTGTGTTGACGATTGCGCCGAAGGAGTAGTCACCTTCGCAGATGAGTGTCAGTTCACCTGTTTCTGTATTTACTTCAAAGAAGTCAGGGTGTGTGCTTCCTCCGTACTTGGATGCGTCTGCAGCCATGAATACGAGCTTACCGTTATATGCAGCAACTGCCTGTCTGCTGTTGTCATACTTAGTGTTCTTTACGACTGTGCAGATTTCCTTTGTTTTTGTGTTGAAGCACATTACATCCTTATACAGGGGATTTGTCTGGCTGTATTCATAGCCGGAGTAATATACGTTATCACCGATCACTGCTGTGCTCTGTACTTCGAATAAAGCGGAGCTTGCAGGTGTGATTGTGTCTGTTTCTTCTTCATAGAGGAAGAGACGGTTTCTCATCTTGTTCTGGAAACCGGGCATGCCGTTGAGCCAGAAGGGTGTTTCGTCAATGACATTGAAGTCCTTGTTCTTCTTGCGGTCATCTGCGACAGCTTTCTTTTCTTCTGCTGTCATCTTGTAGTAGTCAGCGACTGTTGCATCACAGAATGCTGTAATGAGGTATACACCTTCACCGAGCTTCTGGACATTGCGAGCCTTTACCGGAACCTTGAATGCCTTCTGTGCTTCACCGCCGTTAAGGGATACACGATAGAATACTGTGAAGTCTTCTTCAGCAGCCTTCTTCTTGTCTGTTTCATCGCGCAGAGCAGGGAAGAGCAGTGTGTTGTTATCATCAAAAATAAATGAGTTTTCTTTGCCAAGGCCTGTGAAGGGTTTGAATTCTTCGCCATCCTTTACCCAGATTTTGTAGTTATAGCCGTCTTCGTCATTATTTACGGTCTGTACAGTGACAGCGATCTTTGTTCCATCAGGAGATACTTTTACTGTCTGAGGGATACGATACTGTCTGAATAATTCTAAAGTTACCTTTTCCATTTTCAGAATCCTCCGTTGTTCCTATTGTACACAAAGGGATAATTGATCGCTTTCTGATTGCTCATGAATAAGGGTTATTTCCGTGCTGTTTTACGCATTTTTCTGTAAATAGACATGGTTCTTTACATTCAAAAAGACAGATCCGTCAGGACCTGCCTTGTGAGAAAGAGATTGGATTACTTCATCAGAGAAGCAACTTCGTTCATGTTTGTGATTTCTTCGTTGACTGCTGTCTGATAGAAAGCAAGCTGAGCGTCGTGTGCACCCTTGTAGATTGCGATTTCTTCTGTGAAGTCAGGATTTTCTTCTTCTGCCTTAGCAAGCATGCCAAGTGTTGCCTGATATGTATCTGCCAGGTAGAATCCCTTATCTGTACCCCACCACTTATTTCCTTCTGTGGATGCATCAACATGCTTTTCGATGTTCTTGACTGCTTCCGGAGAGAAGATGTAGTAGTTGTATTCAACAATACCGTTGATTGCATATGCTGTATCAAGAGCTGTTTCAATGTCGCCTTCTTCAAGAGCTGCTGTAACAGCATCAATCAGATAGAGGTTTTCGAGATAGCCCATATGACGTGTTACGATATCACTGGAGAAGATAATGGAGATAAAGTTGTCCTGGATTGCCTTGAAGACAGAGAGAATCTCCTTATTCAGTCCTGTACCTTCAGCACGGATTGCATCCTTTTCTTCAGCAGATGCGGAAGCATAGCGTGCGTTGATATCTGCAGCCTTTGCATTCAGTGCTTCAGCAGCTGCCATCAGGTTTTCAGCAGCGGCATTCCAGGCATCAACATCTACACCGTCATTCATAGCTGCATATTCAGCATCGAATGTTTCCATCAGGTCATAGACTGTTGCTGTCAGGTCGAGCATCATTGCGGGGTTCTGGTCAATTGCAATTGCGATGGAGCCGAAGACACCGATGTTAGCCTTCATAACCTTTTCGCAGTATGTATCAGCGTTATCGCTTTCTGTGTGATAGTGAAGCTGTGTCCAGCCATATTCATCTTCGGAACGGTTGCCTGCGCATGTATCTGTTACGTTAATGAAGTAAGGCACACCATGATGTCTGTAGGAGACGCCGTCTTCCATTGTTGTAGTGTCGAATGTTGCATCTGTTACGCCGTTAGCATATTCAGAAGCTGCGTAATCAAGAAGACCTTCTTCAACAAGTGTACCTACGAGTGTTGCGTATTCTGGTACGCAGCTGACTGCAAATGTGTCACCGCCGTCATCGAATGCGCATAATTCATAGTTAAACAGAGCAAGTGTCTTTTCCGCCCATTCAGGATGAGCTGTGTCGATCATTTCCCAGGCACCGCGTGTCCAGTCGAATTCTGTACCTGTGGAGCCCCATTCTTCTGCGCCGTGTGCTACAACCAGGACATCGTTTTCAGGTGTGTAGCCGCTGTCGATCATTGCCTTAGCCATGGACATTGCTGTTGCGATGGCAGAGCAGTCATCCTGGAAGCCTGTGAAGTACATGTCATAGTGACCTGCGAAGATCATCTGCTGAGCAGAGCTCTTGCCCTTGATCTTACCTACGACGTTATAGGATGTGCCTCCATTAGGAACCATGACACTGTCAACTTTGAGTGTGCACATGTTATGGCCAGCTTCCAGTTCAGCTGCGAGTGCTTCGTATTCATTTGCTGTGATGATGACTGTAGGCATTAAATCTTCGCAGCAGATATCCTGAATCTGATGGTCATCACTGGAGAAACGGCCATAGCCATCCATGTCATATGTGACGAGTGCTGCAGCACCGTGCTCATTTGCTTCATAGATGTATCCGTCGATCCAGGATTCGTTCCACTGGTCTACGCCGACCAGAACGATCTTGCCTTCAACGTCTACATCTTCGTAGTCATATACGAAACCTGTACCAAGGTCTACGATTTCAGCTGTAATACCATTTTCATCTGTACCGTTGCACATATAGGATACAGGGGTCAGTGTAAGGTCAGAGTCAGCGATTGTGAGTTCTGCGCCATTGAACTGCCACTTATCTACTGTGACAGGAACCTTTTCTACCTCAACCAGGCCAATCTTCTTCATTTCTTCGGCAATGAAGTCAGCGGCCTTGTGTTCTGCATCAGAACCGGATGTGCGGAAACCAAGTTCATTTTCATGCATGCTCGGATCTGTGGAGAGTGTGTAGGTAAGGTTGTATGCATATTCCATATCGATTGCGTCGACATATGCTTTAACCATTTCCTGAATGCCTGTTTCTTCAGTTTCAGGTGTTGCGGAAACAGGTGTGGAAGAAGCGGGTTTTGTGCAGCCTGCAGCGAGCAGCACAGCGAGTGTAAGAGTTGTGATCTTCTTCATGTTATTTTCCCCTTTCGTTTAAAAAGACGGGTACGCTGTATACCCGTCCTGAATCATCCTATACAAGTTCATTCTGCTACAGAAATCGCTTCTTATTGACCATTTCATAAAGGTATGATGCGTACTTTACAAAACTGAGCTTTTAACTCAGATCAATAAGGCAACAAGTGCCTTCCGTATTCCCTAAATACGGTTCTTATCTCTTCGATAAGTTTCCGGCATTTGACCCGGCCGTCCGTGTAGCCTCGGCTTGATAAAGCGGTCATTTCTGTACTCTTTGTACGGCTATGATATTACGTGATGTATATGGGATGTGCAACATAATTCAGCAGTATTTAGAATTGCTTAAGCCATTTATGAACATTAAAAAAACTGACAGATTGCTCTGCCAGTTTTCAGTTCGATGATTTAAATCAATTACTGAACGTTGGAGAAGTACTTGATTGTACGAACCATCTGGGATGTGTAGGAGTTCTCGTTATCGTACCAAGATACAACCTGTACCTGATATGTTTCGTCATCAATCTTAGCTACCATTGTCTGTGTAGCATCGAACAGGGAACCGTATGTCATACCGATGATATCGGAAGATACGATCTGATCTTCGTTGTAACCATAGGATTCGTTAGCAGCAGCCTTCATAGCAGCGTTTACGCCTTCCTTAGTTACATCTGTACCCTTAACTACAGCTACGAGCAGTGTTGTGGAACCTGTAGGAACCGGAACACGCTGAGCGGAGCCGATGGGCTTGCCATTCAGTTCAGGAATTACGAGACCGATAGCCTTAGCAGCACCTGTGGAGTTAGGAACGATGTTCTGAGCACCAGCTCTAGCACGGCGCAGATCGCCCTTTCTCTGAGGACCATCGAGGATCATCTGGTCGCCTGTGTATGCATGAACAGTTGTCATGATACCGGACTGGATGGGAGCATAGTCATTCAGAGCCTTAGCCATAGGAGCGAGGCAGTTTGTTGTGCAGGATGCAGCAGAGATTACTGTATCTTCAGCAGTCAGGATTTCATGGTTAGTGTTGTAAACGATTGTAGGCAGATCGTTTCCTGCAGGAGCAGAGATAACTACCTTACGAGCACCAGCCTTGATGTGAGCTTCAGCCTTAGCCTTGGATGTGTAGAAGCCTGTGCATTCGAGAACTACGTCTACCTTCAGTTCACCCCAAGGGCATTCGGAAGCGTCCTTGATAGCATAGATAACGATCTTCTTGCCATCAACAACGATGTAGTTGTCTTCGCCTTCACCTTCGTGGAAATCAACTGTGTGACCCTTACGAACATAGTTACCCTGAGCTGTATCATACTTCAGCAGGTGAGCCAGCATCTTTGCACTTGTCAGGTCGTTGATTGCTACTACTTCATAGCCTTCAGCGTCAAACATCTGACGGAAAGCCAGACGGCCGATACGGCCGAAACCATTAATTGCAACTCTTACATCTGTCATATTGTCTTTTTTTGAGACCTCCTTATGTTGCATGTAAATTATATGATTTTGAGTGTTTGTAGTCAATTATGTAGAAGTTCATAAAGACTGACATAACATCTTTTTTTTGATGTGACATTTTCACTATCATTTACTTATGCGATAAAGATTCCTGCTTCACCGTTTCCTCCTGAAAATCAGATGAAGAAACTCTGATCTTGCGACCCCTGCTGTACACGCAGGACAGGCGTATTTTGTATAGCGGTTTCCCGTTCTCCCCAGGTACCGCTCTGTTTTCGTCAGCCGTTCAGAATACGGAGCCCTTCACGTTCGATGTTGACCGCCGCATTTTCGTCACGGTCGTGAATCACCCCGCATTGCGGGCAAACCCAGATTCTTGTTTCCAGATTTTTCAGCTTGTGATTTCGGTAACCGCAGGCACTGCAGAGCTGACTGCTTGGATAGTAGCGATTGATTTCCACGATCTGCTTACCATTCCATGCTGCCTTGTACTTCAGCATTCGTACCATCTCCTGCCAGGATGCATCCGAAATTGCTTTTGCTCTGTGATGTGTCTTCAGCATCTTTTCTATATCAAGGTCTTCGACACAGATAATGTCATAGTTTTTAATCATGCGGGTTGTCAGTTTCTGCAGATGATCTGTGCGCTGATTATGAACCCGGTTCTGCAGGCGAGCGACTTTGACCTTCTGCTTTTGATAGTTTCTGCTTTGTGATAATGGACGGTCTGCTTCTTTGGCAAGCCGCGACTTGCGGCTGAGTTTACGCTGCTGGCGATGAAGCTTTCGTTCTGTCTTTGCATAATCATATGGAACTGAGATATGCTCTCCTTTTGATGTAACTGCAAGGTCTTTCAGGCCAAGGTCGACCCCGATGCTTTTTCCTGCCGGTTTCAAAGAAACATATTCTTCTCGGCAGAGTACAGAAACATAGTATTCGTCTGCGGCGGTATGACGAAGAGAGACGGATACGATCGGTCCTTTGATATGATCTGAAACCACGCACTCGATCATCTGCAAGCCTGGTAGTGCTATATGTTTTTTCCCCAGAAGAATCGTATGATCAAGGTTACGGAATGTGCAGGTCTGGTCAGCACGTCGAATGCGAAACTTAGGGCACTTTGCTTTTCCGTTCTGATAGCGTTCAAAGGCAGTGCAGAGCTGATGTGCAGAATTGTACAGAACCGTTGGATCTGTCATCTGCAGCCATCGGGTTTCCGGAGTGCTGCGGAGTTTATCGATCATGGTGATGCACTGGCTGTATGTCAGGTTCCGCTTTGTTTCCTTTAAGGACTGATTCCATTTGTTAAGCAGATAGTTATAGACATATCTGTTCTGACCAAAGATTTCGCTGATCTTCTGTTTCTGCGTATCTGTCGGATAGATGCGGTATTTATGAGCACGGTAAACTGTTCTGTTCATACTATTTTTATTCACAGCAAAACCGGCAATTCCCCGAAGAAAAAGATCGGATTTTTCCGATCTTGCGTTTATGCGAATTCGTTGAGATTCAGCGGTCGCTGACTGATGGCAAATGCTTCTTCTACAGTTTCGATGCGGCGATTGAACAGTTTGGAGAAGAGATCTGCGTCGTTGAGACGAACCATTGTTGAAGGATATCTCATGGACTTAGCTTCAGGGAATACTCTTGAGAGATCCTCTGCTTCACTGACAAGCAGGTGTACTGTTTTCTTTTCCTGTACACATGCATTGCACAGCTTGTTCAGGCAGGCTGCATCGAGATATACGATTTCTTCTGCGATCAGTTCTTCACCCATGGGGATCATGACTGCATAGCCTCTGATCTGGTCTTTGCCATTGTAAAAAGCGACGATCTTGCCGCCCTGTGCGTTTACTTCCTGCTTGTAGCGCACGAAGTATTCCAGGTCACGGGGATAGAAGCCGTTGAAGCGGCGGATGAATGCGGAGTATACCTTCAGAAGGTCAAGGGGTGCCGGGTCAAAGGAACAGCCGAAGTTTGTAGTGCGGTGTACGTCCTTGCGTTCGATTGTATATCTTCTGCGATGATAGATCGTACGGAATCCCATCGGTTCATATAATTTAGGTTCTTCTGTCTGGATCAGTGTGAGAAGTTCTGTGTGTTCGCAGGCATCCAGAACAATTTTCATAAGTTCACGCATGTATCCTTTGCGCTGTTCTTCCGGAATGGTTGCAACACCCATGATCATGCTGGTCTGCAGGACTCTGCCATTGAACATCAGTGCGTGCGGGTTTCGAATAGCGGCAGAGATGGGTTTGTCTCCATCCATCATGACATAGCAGTTTTCGGGTTTATAGTGTGCCTTGAAATAGAAATCCGTATAACGGGGATCATTCTGAGGGAAACATGTTTTCCATATTTCACGCAGTTCTCCTGTCATGGAGGGATCTGCTTTGATTACTTTCATGTGGTTCTCTTTTCTACTGGTCTTTCTTTTCGGGATGATCTTTGTTTTCATCCTCAGCCCAGTCGGTTAGGTGTCGTGTTCTGAAGTATCCGAGAACTATCATTGCGGCCAGAATCCATGCGACGTACCATGCGTCTTTCAGAGCGATGGAGAACGGGATGATAAAAGCAAGGAGGATGCAGAGCAGAATGATGGATGTTTTAGTCATTCTGGTTTCCTCCTGCCGCAAGTTCATGCAGCTTTACGAAGCGGTGCTTCAGACCGGATTTTGAGACGGATGTGCCGTAGGTTTCTTCGTAGAGTGCAGATAATTCGTTCAGTGAGGCTTCGGGGTATGTGAGTCTAAGCTGTGCTGCTTCCTGGAGTTTGCGGTCGAGGTGTTTGAGACGGCCGGATTCTTCGAGGATGCGGATATCATCGAGCTGATGACTTGCGGCAGCCTGCGTTTTTACTTCATTAGCAACATCAATGTTATTCAAACGCGTGAGGTTGTTTGTGAAATCACGGGAGATACGGATATCTTCAAATGTAATGACACTCTGGTTTGCTTCCATGATACGCAGGAAGTCAGAGATCTTTTCAGCCGCCTTGATGTAAACAACCTGTTTGTTTCTGCGTTCATTGATCTTGGCATTGATGGAGAAGCGTTCCATCTGCGAGATGATGAATTCTGCGTGTTCTTTGGAAGAGCAGACAATCTCGAGGTGATAGTTCTTCTTTTCGGGAGGATTGACAGAACCTGAGGCAAGAAATGCACCGGCAAGATATGCGCGGGCGTTGTTGTCAGTTTGAACAATCTTCTGCAGGGGTTTATCAAGAAGACCGCGGCTGGAGTAGATGCCAAGGTCCTTCATGATATCGATCGGTGCGGTAATCACACGGAGACCGAAGATTCTGTTTTTCTTGAGGTTCATCTTGCGTTTGATGAACATTTCAATTTCCGCATTATAGCGTTCTTTGAGCAGACGGAAAATCGTGCGGGCGACGGCTGCGTTTTCGACAGTAACGAGCAGAGTCATGCCGCGGCTGGATAAGGAAAGTGAGGATGTCATCTGAATGAGTGCAGCGAGTTCAGCGCGGGCATCGTTTCCTTCCATAATTTTCTGTGCGACTTCTGTTTTAACATCTGATGAGAATGACATCAGAGTTCCTCCAGAATTGCCTGAATCGCAGCTTCAACTTTATTGGTATCATGACGAATCAGACCCTTTTCAAAGGAGAGCATGTTCTTCTGGATGATACGGTAGTCGTGCTGATCATTTTTAAGCTGCACTTCGGTACTTCCTTCAGCGGCATAGCGTTCAAGGACGTTTTCGGGGATTGTATCGTTATGAAGCAGGACTGCGTCAATGGGAGCGCCGTGGTCTTTCAGGGCCTGGACGTGGTCTTCGGCACAGTAACCGTCGGTTTCTCCGGGCTGAGTCATTGCGTTGCAGATGTACAGATGAAGTGCATCTGTCTTGAGCAGTGCTTCACGGATTTCAGGGATAATGACATTAGGAAGAATGCTTGTGAACACTGAACCGATTCCATAGATAATGATGTCTGCTTCACTGATTGCGCGTACAGCTTCAGGGAGTGCTTTGACATATTTATCATAGAAAACATAGTTGATATGGTTGGATCGGTTAGGGATATTGGCTTCGCCCTTAACGATGACATCATCTTCCATCATGGCATACAGGGTGATGACCTGTGTTGTTGCGGGGATGATCTTTCCTTTTACTTTCAGGACTTTACCAATGGTCTGAATTGCTTCAAGGAAGGAGCCGCATTGCTGGGTCATGGCTGTGAGGATGAGATTTCCCAGGTTATGTCCGGCGACATCGTCTTCAGTTCCGCTGGGGTCTTCGAAGCGATAGTTCATCAGCTGGGACATGAGGGTTTCACTTTCAGCCATGGCAATCATGACGTTGCGAATATCACCCATGGCAGGAATGGCAAATTGTCTGCGGAGTCGGCCGGTGCTGCCGCCGTCATCTGCTACTGTGACGATGGCACTGATATCAAGGTTGGGGATGTTCTTTATGGCGCGGCAGATTGCAGCCTGGCCGTGTCCGCCGCCGATGATAACGACTTTTGTGTTATTCATCACGTATCCACTTCTTTTCTTCGCGATGGCTCTTGTAGCAGTTGTACTTGTCGCGATAGTAATCATAAAGATAGTTTGTGATGGCTACGGAACGATGCTGTCCGCCAGTGCAGCCGATGGCTACGGTGAAGTGATTCTTGCCTTCGGCAGAGTACTGTTCAAAAGCATAATCGGTGAAGGAAATAAATCTTTGCAGGAAGTCCTGTGTTTCGGGTTTGTCCATGACGAAGTGATAGACTTCGGGATCATTGCCGTTGTAAGGACGCAGTTCTACGACCCAGTAAGGGTTGGGTAAGAAGCGTACGTCGACCATAAGATCCGCATCCATGGGAACACCGTATTTATAGCCGAAGGACTCAAAGGAGATTGAGAAGTTCGGGATCTTGCTCTTCTTGAAGTAGCTTTCAAGGGTACGTTTGAATTCCTTTTCACTCATGTAGGATGTATCAATCATGACAAAGGATTCGTTAAGGTTTCTTGCGAACATCTGACGTTCTACAGAGATTGCTTCATCGAGGGTATTGCATGTGTTGCTGAGGAGAAGCGGGTGTGTGCGTCTTGTGCTCTTGTATCTTGTCAGCAGAGTCTGGTCATTGGCGTCAATGAAGAGAACTCTGACTTCAAAGTTCTGTCCTCTGAGTACACGCAGGAATTCAGGAAAGTCTTCTGCGCATGTGGAAAGTGCGATATAGCTGTAACGAGGGTCTGTGCTTGTTTCAACAATATCTACAAGCAGACTGATCAGCTGTACCGGAAAATTATCGATGACATGATAGCCCATGTCTTCGAGTACACGTGAGGCTGTGCTTTTGCCGGCACCGCTCATGCCTGTAACCAGAATGACTCTTTTATTCTTTTCCATAATGCATCTCCCCTTTTACAACGTGTTCATTCTACCATAGCATCATGTGATGAGGTTATAGTTCAGGTGATCATTCCGTGAATTATCACAGAAGAAAAGCATCGTTGCCGATGCTTGGGTTTAGAAAATATGTCTGCGGTCAGGTCTGAGATTATCGCAGTAATAACGTACTGTGAGATCTGCTGTTGCTGTATGTTCATTGCCTTTGAGGAAGGTATCTCCCTCCAGCATATGATACTTCATTGCCTTGATGCAGGCTGGCAGGTCTTTTTCTGTTGCTTCTGCCGCTTTGATCAGGTCTTCTGCTTTCATATCGAGGGCATTCCAGCCGTTGAGGTTGAATTCCTTCTTTCGAAAGAGAATCATATCTGCATACTGTTTTTCTGTCATAAGGGTTCCTCAGATCTTATCGTAGCTCCATGCGTGGTCTTCCTTGACGATATCCAGAAGCTGGTTCAGGTCAGTGATGACGACGTTGGGTTTTTCTGCTTCGATTTCCGGACGATTGTCTTCATCGGAGACATATGCGACACAGAATACGCCGGCTGCTTTTGCGGCTTTAACATCTGCGCCTGTATCACCGACGTAGATGCAGTCATCGTGTGCGCGCAGGAGTCTGTCGCAGGCACTGATGATGCCGTCAGGTGCGGGTTTGGGCCGGCGGAATTGTTCACGGCCGACAACGAGATCAAAGTGATCGGAGATTTCGAATTCATCCATCCACATCATCAGAGATTCGGAGAGACGTGAGGATACGATACCCATGCGGTATCCATTGTCGTGGAGAGCCTGAAGAGTGTCATATACATGCGGAAGCAGTTTGACTTTATCCATTTCCGGAAGCTTCATCTGATATTCACGGTATTCTGCCGCAAGCTTCTTAGTGTCTTCTTCAGGGAAGAGAATCTGAATTGCCTGGGAGAGCGGGATACCGAATACTTCTTTCTGCTTCTGTCTGTTGAAATCGCCGATATTGCCGTGCAGTTCGAACAGGTGACGGAAGCATTCGATGACCATGTTTTCGCTGTCCATCAGAGTACCGTCAAAGTCAAAGAGGATAACAGGCTTGGGGTCTGTTTTCTTGGCACGGTTGTAATAGAACAGCAGGATGCCTGCTGCTTCGGATAATACTGCGGAGGGTGCGACGTGGGCAGCCATGGGGTCAAAGTGCATAACACATGCGGCCATTCTGACCATACCGAGCCAGATCAGGGCAACTGCGGAGATGTCACCGCGCTTTCTGCCGTCTCTGTATACGTGGAAGCCATATTTCAGAATCATGAAGCCGACGATGTCGAGAGCGACTGCAGCCCAGACTCTTGCGTCTGTCAGGCATCTGCCTGTTCTTGCGATAATCAGCAGGATGAACAGGGCGGGCATGATGGAGTCCATGGTACGGCGCCATGACATGCGTTTAAGGCGTGTGTAGATGTATACGCAGATGAAGACACCGAACATACCTGTGAGGGTTTCGATGCCGCCGTCGGACAGGGCAAAGACGTACCAGACATAAAGTCTGTAGTTACGCCAGTTTTCAATTACCCAGCCGATTCTGCCGCCGAGGATCATACCGATGGCAATCAGAATTAACAGGTCGTCACTGACGGCCTGTCTGTAGCCATGGCTTTTCATGGTTCTGCTCATATACAGGTATGCAACAATGCATGCTGTGACAATCGTCAGGGCATACCAGTGAATCGAGACTCCTCCGACCTGCAGAATTGTACTGCTGTCAGGGAAAAATGCCATTTAGAAGCTGCCTCCTTCCAGACCGGAGTACTTGCGGAATCTTGCTCTGATTTCATCGGATCCGGAGAAGTTAGCCTGTCTCAGGCGATAGTTGGATACTGCGGATTCGATCAGGGCAGCGGTGTTACGGCCGGCACTGATCGGCAGGATGAACGTCGGAATCAATACGTCAAGGATACGTGTGTATCTCTGTGTTTCATCACCGAGACGGTTGTATTCGGCATCAGCTTCATAAGGTACAAGCTTGATAACCATATCAACACGTGCCATGTCGGCGATGGAGACACTGCCGAACATCTTTTCAACATCAATGATACCGATACCTCTGATCTCCAGTAAGCCTTTGATGATCGCGGGGGCGTGACCATAGATTGTGTTATGGATGTGCTGGACATCGACACGGTCATCCGCAATGAGGATGTGTCCGTCGCGGATCAGTTCCAGGGCAGTTTCGGATTTACCCATACCGCTTTCGCCTTCGAGCAGAATACCATATCCATAGATCGACATTAAAACACCGGAGAGTGTGTCTTCTCTTGCAAGTTTCTCGTCGAGGTATGTGATCAGATCTGTCATCAGACGGTATGTTTCCATCGAACTTCTTAACACAGGGAAGTTGACGCTTTCTGCGACTTCTTTCAGGATCGGCGGGAGGATGTTGTTTTTAGTGATGATGATGCAGGGTGTGAAGCCGTCTGTAATCATCTGGAAACGTTCTCTCTGATCCTTTTCGGTCATTGTTTCAATGAACTCGCGTTCTTTGTTTCCGATCAGTACGATTCGTCTCGGTTCTGTTTTCTTATAAAAGCCGCTCAGTTCAAAACCGGGACGGTTAACATCAGGTACGACTGTCCAGCGGTCCAGGGCACTGGCATTGCCTGTCAGCTGTTCAAGTTTAAAGAAATTTGCGATCTCACGTACTGTGACTTTCTTGTCATATTTCATTTCAGCCATTCGATCACCTCCTGTTTCGTGTATTATAGCATGCTCTGTTATCATGCTACATCAGTAGTCTGAATCGTGAAAAAAGATACAGCAGGATTTCAGCGATCCTGCTGTTCTTTGTTATTGATTCATGTGTTCTTTTGTCCAGGCCAGAGTCTTCTTCAGGTACTGTCCTGTCCAGCTGTTTTCCACCTTGGCGACATCTTCTGGTGTACCGATGGCAATCACGGTACCGCCGTTATCGCCGCCCTCAGGTCCAAGGTCAATGATCCAGTCTGTGCATTTGATGACATCCAGATTGTGCTCAATGACCAGTACGGTATCACCGTTGGCTACGATTCTCTGCAGGACTCCAATGAGTCGGTTGACGTCATCTGTGTGCAGACCGGTTGTGGGTTCGTCAAGGATGTAGACGGTCTTGCCGGTTGCGCGTTTCTGCAGTTCGGAGGCGAGCTTGACACGCTGTGCTTCACCGCCTGACAGGGTTGTGGAAGACTGTCCGATTTTGATATAGCCAAGACCTACGTCAAAGAGAGTCTGGAGTTTGTTCTTGATGCGAGGATGGTTCTGGAAAAATGTCAGTGCTTCTTCAACAGACATTTCAAGTACATCATAAATGTTCTTGCCTCTGTATGTGCACTGCAGGGTTTCTTCGTTGTAGCGCTGACCGCCGCATACTTCACAGGGAACAGCGACGTCAGGAAGGAAGTTCATGGAGATGATCTTGATGCCATCACCCTGACATGCTTCGCATCTGCCTCCCTTTGTATTGAAGGAGAAGCGGCCTTTATCGTACCCGCGCATACGGGCTTCGGGTGTTTTGGAGAAGACATCGCGGATATCATCGAAGACACCTGTATAGGTTGCAGGGTTGGATCTGGGTGTGCGGCCGATAGGCTGCTGGTCAATCTGTACCAGCTTGTCAATGTGTTCGAGACCTTTGATCGTCTTGAACTTGCCGGGGTGTACACGCTGACGGCCAAGGTTCTGCAGGACAGCCTTCATGAAGACATCATTTACCAATGTGGATTTACCGGAGCCGGAGACGCCGGTGACGGCAATGAATTTACCTAACGGGAATTTGACGTTGATCTTTTTGAGGTTATGTTCTTCTGCGCCTTTGAGTTCTACGAAGAGACCGTTGCCTTTTCTGCGTTCTGCAGGAAGCGGGATGATCTTGCGTCCGGAGAGGTACTGACCTGTGATGGATACTTCCGACTTCTGGATATCTTCAGGCGTGCCTTCGGCCATAACTTCACCGCCATGGATACCGGCACCGGGGCCGATGTCTACGATCCAGTCACTAGCCATCATGGTTTCTTCGTCATGTTCTACGACAATCAGAGAGTTGCCAAGGTCACGCATGGATTTCATGGTGTTGATCAGCTTGGCGTTATCACGCTGATGCAGACCGATGGAAGGTTCGTCCATGACATACAGGACACCGGAGAGGCGGGAGCCGATCTGTGTAGCAAGACGGATGCGCTGGGATTCGCCGCCGGAAAGAGATCCGGCAAGGCGGTCGAGGGTCAGGTATTCGAGGCCTACGTCCTTGAGGAACTGCAGGCGGGAGCGGATTTCCTTGAGTACCATGTCTGCGATCCGGGCCTGTTCCTTGTTCAGTTCAAGCTGATCGATCCATTCCAGTGCATGGATTGTGGAAAGTGCTGTGAACTGGGCAATGTTCTTGTCGCCGACACGAACAGAGAGCACCTGTTCGTTAAGGCGCTTGCCTTCGCATTTAGGACAGGGGGATTCGATCATGAAGGTGTGATACCAGTCCTTCATCATGGAGCTTGTTGTTTCGACATATCTTCTTTCGATCATGTCCTTGACGCCTTCAATGTAGTCGTGGCGGTCATAGTTATTTCCGGAGGAAGATGTGATCTTGTATTTGATGGGTTTATCACTGCCGTGAAGGATGACCTCCATCTGTTTCTTTGTCAGATTCTTCAGGGGAGTGTCCAGGTCAATCTTATATGTTCTGCAGAGAATGCAGAAAGTCTGCCATTCGATGTTGTCAGAGTCAACGATATTCTTGTAGTAGCGGATACCGCCCTGACGGATGGATTTTTCATAGTCAGGAATCAGATTGTCGACATCGACTTCTTCGGTAAAGCCAAGGCCATGGCATACGTCACATGCACCTAAGGGGGCGTTGAAGGAGAAGAGTCTGGGTTCGAGGTTAGGTACAGTAAAGCCGCAGATCGGGCAGGAATAGTTGCTTGAGAACACCTTTTCTTCTGTGCCAAACATAACTGCTGCTTTTCCTTCAGCCAGCTTGAGTGCTGTTTCAAGGGAGTCATGTACACGGGAACGTGAGTCTTCTGTTTTTACAATACGGTCAACAATGACATCGATGTCGTGACGGATATTCTTTTCGAGATTAATATCATCTTCCAGCATGCGGATTTCACCATCGACACGGGCACGGATATAGCCATCCTTAAGCAGTTTAGCGAAGGTATCCTTAAAGGTACCTTTCTTGTTGCGGATGATCGGTGCCATGATGGTCAGTCTGGTACGGTCTTCTGCCGCCATGACAGTATCTGTCATTTCCTTGATGGTCTGTCCGGTAATGGGAGTACCGTGTGTAGGACAGTAAGGAATACCTGTGCGGGCATAGAGCAGACGCAGGAAGTCGTAGATTTCCGTTACTGTACCTACAGTAGATCTGGGGTTGTTGGATGTTGTTTTCTGGTCAATGGAGATTGCAGGTGAGAGGCCTTCGATGACTTCAACGTTAGGCTTTTCAACACCGCCTAAAAACTGTCTTGCGTAGGCAGAGAGAGATTCAACATATCTTCTCTGTCCCTCGGCGTAGATCGTATCAAATGCAAGGGAGGTCTTGCCGCTGCCGGATAAGCCGGTCATGACAACCAGTTTGTTTCTGGGAATATCAATATCGATGTTCTTCAGATTGTTTTCTTTTGCACCTCTGATGATGATCTTATCGGATTCCATATATTACTCCTGTCCGTGATTCTTTCCTGCGGCTTCAACGAGGTCATTGAGCATCACCCAGGCTTCACGGGGTGAGAGGTCATCAGGGTTTACAGAGAGGAGCTTCTGCTTGATCTCATCTGCTTCCTTGTCTTCCTTCTTCATCTCAATGAGCTGATAGCTCTGCTGGACAACGCGCTTCTTGGATTCCAGTTCTTTCTGCAGTCCCTTGGCACGGTCAAGTACGGATTCAGGCAGTCCGGCGAGGCGGGCAACGTTGATACCGTAAGAATGACCGGCGGGTCCTTTCTGGATCTTATACAGGAAAGTCACTTTATCATTTTCTTCTTTGACGACGACATGTACGTTGCGGATGGAGTCAACACTGTCCGCAAGTGTAGTGAGTTCGTGATAGTGTGTGCTGAACATGGTCTTGGCGTGGATACAGGTTGCGATGTACTCGATCATTGCCTGAGCCAGAGCCATACCGTCGTAGGTGGATGTGCCGCGTCCGATTTCGTCAAAGAGAATCAGGGAATTCTCTGTTGCTTCCTGGAGGGCACGGTTTGCTTCGGTCATTTCCACCATGAATGTGGACTGACCGCTGAGGATATCATCAGATGCACCGATGCGGGTAAAGATCTTATCAAAGACAGGCATGATGCATTTGCGTGCGGGTACGAAGCAGCCGATCTGAGCCATAATGACAATCAGAGCGGTCTGACGCATGTATGTAGATTTACCACCCATGTTGGGACCGGTGATAAGCAGAATGCTCTGGTCGCGGTCCATGGCTACATTGTTGGCAACATAGTGCGGGTCCTTCATCATTTCATCGAGAATCGGATGCTTGCCGCCGGTGATTTCCAGCTGATCATCGCTGAAGACAGGACGTACATAGCCGTAGTTGGATGAAGCTTCGGCCAAGGCACTGTAGCAGTCGATTTCAGCAAGGACACGGGAAAGCTTCTGAAGTTTAGGCAGATAGCCGCGGATAATATCGAGAATCTCTGCGAAGAGCTGTTTTTCAAGACGAATCGCATTTTCTTCGGCATGCAGAATTGCGTCTTCCTGTTCCTTCAGTTCCGGAGAGATGAAGCGTTCGTTGTTGGTCAGGGTCTGCTTGCGGATGTATCCCCATTCATCCTTGACCTGCTGGGCTGCGACTTTGGAGATCTCAATATAATATCCGAAGATCTTGTTATAGCCGATCTTCAATGTCTTGATACCGGTACGTTCTCTTTCTCTTGTTTCCATGCTGGCAATGATGGACTTGCCGTTGCGCTGAACGGTGCGGGCTGCGTCAAGGTCGGCGTTATAGCCATCACGGAACATACCGCCATCGGCAAGAGTTACCGGTGGTTCATCCACAAAGGCATTCTTCATGCGTTCATAAAGCGGACGGCAGGTATCTGTATCCTTATAAACTGCAAATGGTTCACTGTCGACAGCATCGAAGATAGAAGGCACTTCCGCAAGAGTTCTGACCAGACGCTGGCAGTCAACGGCATTAGCGGAGTTCATAGCACAGCGGGCGATGAGTCTCTGCAGGTCATAGATGTTGGACATGGCATCACGGAGAGCCTGTCTCTGCATGAAGTGCTTGATCAGCCATTCAGTGCGATCATATCTCTTTTCGATTTCTCTTCTGCTGATCAGCGGGCGTTCGATCCATTTACGGAGCTGACGGCTGCCCATAGCAGAACGGCAGGAGTCGAGGAAGGACCAGAGGGTAATCTGCTTGCCGTTTTCATGGAGTGTCTGGGTGAGTTCAAGATTCTGCCTTGTGGCATAGTCCATGTACAGGATCTCATTTTCCTGTTCAATGACAGCTGTCTGCAGGTGTCCGAGCAGGTGCTTCTGGGTTGCTTCCAGATAGTTGAGCATCATGCCATAGGCCTGACGGTCATAGTCCTTTTCAATATTCTCAGCTAAAGGCTGGTAGATTTCCTTGATGGCATCTTCTTCGCAATAAGAGATCACAACCTGCATTTCACGCAGGGTTTTGATCAGTTTCCCACGGAAGCCTTTCTTAACCACGATTTCACGGGCGTTGTTCTTGAGGACAGCCTGGATCAGAGCAGAATCTTTGTGGGCGACATTCTCAACGAAGTTTTCGCCTGTACTCATTTCAGCAAAGGAGATGGCATAACCATATCCGTAATCAATAATGGCAGCGAGGTATACGGAAGATTTTTCATCTGTGATTTCTTCCATGACAGTACCGGGTGTGATGACACGGATGACATCACGCTGAACCAGACCAACAGCTTCCTTAGGATCCTGAAGCTGTTCGCAGATTGCAATCTTATAGCCTTTGGATACCAGTCGTACGACATAGCTCTGTACTGCATGATGCGGAACACCGCACATGGGAACGCGGTCTTTGACACCTGCGGACTTGCCGGTGAGAATCAGATCCAGTTCTTTTGATGCTGTCTTGGCATCTTCAAAGAACATTTCATAGAAGTCTCCGACACGATAAAAAACAAGAGCATCCGGATACTGCTCTTTGAGACTCAGATAGTGCTGCATCATTGGTGAGTATTTTTCTTCTGCCATTGTTAAATCCTCTCAAAGCTCAAATATTATAGCATAAGACAGAGTCTAAAGACGGTACGTGCAATTCAGCTTTATGGATGTATAAGAAAAGAAAATCTCCCGTATTTCTACGGAAGATTCTGCTTAGTCATTAACAGTTCTGATGGATTCCTTGACGGTCTTAATGATACCCAGACGGATCATGGTACTCGACTGTCCATAGCAGATACGGAAACCGTTTCTGGTTTCGTATACGCGGAAGGCACCGAGCTTTCTGATCAGGTTGACATTGAGCATTGTCGGGTCATACAGACTGATTGTCAGGGAGGAGATATTAGCCTGTACCTGCTTAATGTTCTCGACACCGCCGACAGCTTTGATTGTGCCTCTGACCATACGATCATTTTCACCTGTGTTGAACAGGTCTCCGCCAAGGTGACGGAAGAAGAAGATCGTTACGGCAAAGTAGATCACAGCAGAGATAGCACCGGCGATACCGATCTTCATCAGTGTAGGCATCAGATCGGGATGAGATACATAGCTCATCAGTTCAGATAACGTACCGGGTAAAGCGGAGATCAGAGAGGTACTTGTTGTTCTGTAGCCAAGGTAGATATGCAGTGACTGCAGGACAGCAAAGAGCAGGCCTGTGTAGATCAGATGGAATGCCAGCAGCAGCGGTGCTGCAAACAGAAGCATCAGTTCCAGGGGAAGCAGTGTACCGCCAAGCCAGGAAGATAATGTAGCGATGACACAGAGCAGACGGAGCTTTCTGCGTTCATTCTTATCTGTGCTTAATGCAAACATACCCCATACCATACCGGGAATTGCGAAGATATTGAGGATGTAATACGGTGTGATGAAGCGTCCTGCCATACCTTTTACAGCATAGGATGCATACTGGGCTGTCCAGACGTTAACATCGCCGGTGATGGATGCGCCGGCAAGATTGATCCAGGAACCGCCGTTATTGCCGAACCAGAACGGCTGACGGATCATGGTACCCAAACCGAAGGTACTTAACAGTCGGTCAGTGATACCGTAGAGCATCAGGTTGACCGGGTTGGTTGTGTCTACTGTAATGAAGCTGACAATCTTCTGCACGGCATAGATAGCAAAGGGCCAGAGGTAAGCCATAGCAATACCTGCAAGCAGAGAGTAGAAGACTGTGCGAATTGTGCATACTGCTTCTTTGGAAACGAAGGAGAATGCACTGTATTCAGAATGATTGCGGGATCTGTTGAAGGACATGACCGCAATGAAGGAGATAATTGCAATACCGAAGACACCTGTCTGCAGGGGATAGTGTGTACCGGATGCCAGCTGCGGGATCTCGGAGTGAGAAATAGAGATACCGAGAATGGAGCTGTAGGATGTGGACGGGAGTGCTGTGCTTGCAAAATACATCGTTGCACAGAGATATACGACATAGCCGGAGATGGCAGATGTGATGGATGTGGCACTGCCGCCTTTGCGGGCTGCGATTCTGATCAGAAACAGCAGCGGGAAGTTTACGATCAGAAACTGGGCTGCGCGGATCGTCAGTTCGGCAATAGCCTGTACATAGTTGTTATCTATCAGATATACAATTCCGAATACCGGGTTCGTGATCAGATTGCAGATACCTAACATCAGATAAGCCACAAAGATCACTTCCATGGGATATTTCAGGATTTCATAAAGCGAATTCCATTTATGCATAAATTAACCTCAATTACTGTTTATTCTATCACACTCATTCAGAACAGAGACTTCAGTCTGTCAAAGTAAGAGACTTTCTTGCCTCTGATCACATGTACAGAACAGGATTCACAGACTTTGATTGTGATGTTCTTTGCACTGTCGAGAGAATAGACATCGGCATCATAGCCAAGCAGAGCACCTGTGTAGCTGGAGGAACGCAGTTCAATGACTGTATCTGCCTTCAGTACAAACGGGGCATCGAGCGAACGGAACTTGGAGTGATGAATACCGGAGATTTCTGCCAGTTCGATCAGATTCAGACCTTCCTGAATGACAGCACCGCCGACAGATCTGTTGTAGGCTGTACTGCCAAGCTGAGTGCATACGCTCATGCCGGAGCCGCGGAAGGTTTCAAAGTATTCACCATCGAGATATACATTGATCATCTGTGTTCTAGCAGCATTCTCAATACGGATTTCATTGATGGCATATACTTCGTTGCCGTTGGAATCCGAAGCTTTGAGCAGGGGATAGGTTCTGACGTTATAGTCACCGCTTTTGTATACTTCAAGGAATTCTTCGATTTCACAGTCTCTGAAGTCTGTGTAAAAGCCAAGTGTGCCGGTATGCAGACCGTGGAACTGAATATGATCGAGCTGATCAATGAACTGATGTACAGCATAGATGAATGTACCGTCACCGCCGATAACAATAACGGTATGAGGGTGTTCGTCGTCACGTTCAAAACCCTCAGTTCTGCTGAGTTCTTCGTCGATCTGTTTCTCTATATCCCGGGAAATATTGTCGGGTCTTGTAATGAATGTGTATTTTTCCATTTCTGAGCCTCAGTGAAAGTATACAACATTAATAAAAGCACTGCCGCTTTTCCACAGGGGCAGTGCTTCATTTTCATGAGATTTTTATTCTTCACCAAGGAATTTCTTCACGACATCAATGGCTTTTACCATCTTTGCATCAAAGTCTGCTTCATTCATGATGTAGACAATGTTTTTATGACCCTTCCATCCGGCAGCGATCTGATCATCTACACGCTTGGCTTCATCAGCGTCTTCATAACGTCCGGCGTTGTTTTCGAGTGTATATGTATCATCGTTGTTCTTAGCTGCTGTAACCAGATGCATGACCATATCATACGTATCACGGCACTGTTCTTCTGTGACATTGAATGTAGAGAGAAGTTCTGTGAATTCTTCAGCAGATACATAGCCCTTGTCATCCAGAATACCTCTGTCATAAAGAATCAGTACTTTGTCTGCATTGATATTCTGTGCAGCCATTCTGTACAGTTCTTCCTTCTTCAGCTGCAGGCCGATGCAGTACTTCTGGAATTCGTACATACCCATGGAAGCCGGGGAAATACCGCCGGTGATGAGGTCTGTTGCGGATTCATGGTCGATCAGAACAGCGTAGCCTCTGGCTTTGAATTCCTTTTCTGCAAGAGCCATGAATGTACTCTTGCCGGAGCAGGGACCGCCTGTGCAGACAATCTGTTTAATGATTTTATCAGTCATATTAACAACTCCTTGTTTACGCAGTTATCTTAGCAGAAAAAGGAACCTCCGAAGAAGTTCCTTCTGGTTCTTAGTGAATGGATGTACCGGGAGTCAGGCCGTTGACTTCAGCAACGACGATTTCCTTATCATCCTTACCAGCCAGCAGCATACCATTGGATTCAACACCTCTGATGACAGCAGGCTTGAGGTTAGTGATGACAACAACATACTTGCCGATCATCTGACCAGGTGTATAGCTCTGTGCCAGACCGGATACGATCTGTCTCTTTTCTGTACCAAGATCGAGCTTGAGAACGAAGAGCTTGTCAGCCTGAGGATGTCTTTCGCAGCCAATAACCTTAGCTACTCTCAGATCAATCTTTTCGAAGTCTTCGATTGTGATTTCAGGCTTTTTCTTCTTCATTTCAGCAAGCTTCTTAGCTTCTTCCTTCTGCTTCTTCTGAGCTGCTTCTACAGTAGCCAGAACTTCCTTGGCATTCAGTCTTGTGAACAGAATTTCAGGTGCAGATGTTACCTGGATATCTGTTTCCAGGCAGCCGAATGTATCAACTGTTTCGTATGCAACAGCCTTTGTATTCAGGGAAGACAGAATCTTTTCTGCTGTTTCAGGCAGGAAAGGCTTCAGCAGGATACCGGCGATACGTACGGATTCGAGCAGGTTGTACAGTACTGTAGCCAGTCTGCCTGTCTGATCGGGATCCTTGGCCAGTGCCCAGGGCTTGTTTTCATCAATGTACTTATTGCATCTGGAGAAGAGGTCGAGGATATCCTGGACAGCATCTGCGACATGCAGTGTTTCCATGTTAGCTTCTACCTTCTTTACAGTATTCAGAGCAACACTCTTCAGATCATCATCGATTTCATCATCGATATGAGGGTTAGTTACAACACCATTGAAGTACTTATTGAGCATGGACAGTGTACGGTTAACCAGGTTGCCCAGGTTGTTAGCCAGATCACTGTTGATACGTTCGATCATCAGATCGTATGTTACATGACCATCCTGTGCGAAAGGCATTTCGTGGATCATGATGAAACGTACAGCGTCAACGCCGAAGAGCTTTACCAGATCATCTGCGTAGATTACGTTACCAAGAGACTTGGACATCTTAGCATCACCTGTCAGCAGCCAAGGATGACCGAAGACCTGCTTAGGCAGAGGTTCACCCATTGCCATTAACATGATCGGCCAGTAGATTGTGTGGAAACGTACGATATCCTTACCAATCAGATGCAGATCTGCAGGCCAGAACTTCTTGTACATCGGATCATGGTTGCCGTCAGCGTCATAGCCAAGGCCTGTGATATAGTTGGACAGCGCATCGATCCATACGTATACAACGTGACCAGGGTCGAAGTCTACCGGAATACCCCACTTGAAGGATGTACGGGATACGCACAGGTCCTGCAGGCCGGGGAGCAGGAAGTTGTTGAGCATTTCGTTCTTTCTGCTTTCAGGCTGAATGAATTCAGGATGATCCTGGATGTACTGAATCAGACGGGGAGCGTAGTTGCTCATTCTGAAGAAGTAGGATTCTTCCTGCATGGGCTTAACTTCACCGCCGCAGATCGGGCACTTGCCTTCTTCTGTCAGCTGAGACTTTGTATAGAAAGCTTCACATTCCTGGCAATAGTTGCCTTCGTATGTGCTCTTGTAGATGTCACCCTGATCATAGAGCTTCTTGAAGATCTTCTGGATCTGCTTTTCATGATATTCATCTGTTGTACGGATGAACTTGTCATAAGAAACATTCATGCAGTCGAACTGTTCCTTAACGATTGCAGAGATACGGTCTACGAATTCCTTCGGTGTTTCACCTGCAGCCTTTGCACGTTCTTCTACCTTCTGACCGTGTTCATCTGTACCTGTCTGGAACTGTACGTCATAACCGATCTGTCTCTTCTGACGAGCGATGGCGTCAGCCAGTACGATTTCATATACGTTACCGATATGAGGCTTACCGGATGTATAGGTAATCGCCGTAGTAATGTAATAAGGTTCTTTATTTACCATAATTTCCTCCTGAGATAATAAAAAGACATCCTGCTGAAAGGACGTCTTGCACGCGGTACCACCTTTGTCTTGTCTGCAGAATATGCAGACCTCTCAAACGTTGTAACGGACGTCTCCGGGTTATGTTAACGATTCGCATAACCGGCTCCGGGGCCATGTTCTTCCATCTTTCGAAACAGACTTTCACCAGCCGTCTGCTCTCTGCATTCTAATAACGGAATACTCTTCCCTTCTTTGCTTTTCAACGCATCTAATTATAGAAGACAAACAGGTCTTTGCAAAGAGAGATTTCATGTACCGCATCCGATGTCTGCAGTGTACTTTATCCCTGTACAAAATATCGTACATTATAACTTCTTGTTTTTTAACCCATAAACATGCATAATTAGAATGGATAAGTTCTTAATTGAAAAGCGTCCAATAATGAAAAGGAGATTATTACAATGGCAACAGGAAAAGTAAAATGGTTTAATGCAGAAAAGGGTTATGGCTTCATCACAACAGATGCAGGCAAGGACGTTTTCGTACATTTCACAGCAATTCAGAGCGATGGTTACAGAACTCTCGACGAAGGTCAGACAGTAACATTCGACATCACTGAAAGCGATCGTGGTCCTCAGGCAGCTAACGTTGTTAAGGGCTGATTAAAACCATAATTACGAAGGTCGGGAAATCCGGCCTTTTCTTTTTCACTGTCGTTATCCGCAGACAGCTGATGAGGGATATTTCCTCTAGTATATGTACAGGAGGAACATCATATGAAACACACCATCCGTTTTACCTGGGACAATGAAGAAGCAGTTATGATCGTCGACAGCAGCAACGCCCGCTGTTTATATAGAGAAGCAGCGCTTGGCAACATCAGTATTCTTTCCGACACTACCATCATTACCAAAGTGATTGATCATGTCACTGATTATGTACAGTCCCTTAGATCGTCACATGCACTGACACGTCAGGTATAGTACATACAGAAGAAACGCAGGTACAGCATTCCTATTGCCGCACCTGCGTTTTCTTTATGCTCTATATTCCAGAATTACCCAGTCGTGTTCCTTGAGATCTCTGACATGTCCGCAGTACCAGCATTTCTTACCTTCCAGTACAGAAATCGAAGCGCCGCATTGTGTACATTTGATCATGGCAACATCACATACAGACTGTGTTTTACATGATACACTCTTAATCAGCTTTACACGTACATGTTCCGACGATTTCTTTACACGACCATCCTTTTCACTCATCAGATTGATATCTGCCTCTACTGTGGCAACCTGCATCTTCTGTTCAATACGATAATCTTTCAGTTCAATCGTCTCCACATCCATATTGATGACATCACTGTATTTCTCACGTCTGCGTTCCATCTCGATTTCGCATGCTTCCCCTTCCGCAAACGCTGCTGCCTGCAGCGCATTCTGTGCATAGTGCAGAAGTGCAAGCTTGTTTTCGACATTGGCGTAGAAACCAACGATGGAGAACTGCGGGTCGTTCTTACGCACCTTCTGTTCAATCATCAGATTGCGGGATGCGACTTTCCGCATTTCTGCAATTTCCTTACGACTCTTCAGATGTGCACCGCCTGCTAAGACAAGCATACCTAATGGTGCTAAGAACGGCAGGATACCGAACATGAAGAAGAACCATCCCAGAAAACCAAAGCTGAATACGACAAAGACTGTACCAAGAACTGTCGCGGCAATGCGTGTAAAGAAGCCTGCTTCAATGGTTGTATTGGCATAGAGCATACCGAAGAAAGCAAAGCAGAACAGGGCAATGACAAGCAGTACGACAAAGAAGGTAACTGCTTTCACCATGAATGCCTGCAGACGTAAGTTTTCAATGTCTGCGCTCTTCATATAACCACGGTCACTGACACGTTCCCCAAGATCCTCAACAGTAAACTTAGTACCGCAGTAATCGCAGCCGTCGATCAGATCATCACGGTTGGTGACATTGCCGCAGTTAGGACATACAACTTCATTCTTTCCTTTCTGATGGGCACTGATCACGCGATAGGTAGCCAGCTGATTATTGACCAGTTCAGCGATCTTCTTATGATCTTTCACAAAGGTACGTACAGATCTTGCTGTTTCCTTGATTTCCTTGATCTGATATTTACCATCAAACAGATCTGTATGTGTAAATGTCGGTACACCATCATAGTGTGTACGTTCATGTTTCTGTTCCATGACAATGCCCTTATCATTGAGTCTCTGTTTATGCAGTGCTGTCATATGCCAGCCGATCTGTGTCATATCACTCTGCAGATCACTGTTGACAGGAATACCGCTTTCGCCAAAGAAGGTATTGTAATCTTTGTTATACTTTCTGATCTTCGCTTCCAGAGGGTTTCTGTCTGTGACCATCTCTGTCTGACGTTTTCTTCTGATGTACTTCAGCTGATCCAGATATCCTTTGAGGCCTGCTTTTGTCTTTGCCGGCTTCCATTCCTTAATCATGGTATAGAGGAGAATGAATCCTGGTGCTGTCAATATCAGTCCGCAGACAATCGCAAAGATACGGCTGGCCAGTGAAGCAGCCGGTTCTGTAAAACCCATTTCAATCAGAGCAAAGCCTGATACAAACGCTAATATAAGACCAATGAATAAAGCCATGGATACACCCTCTTTCTCTGTTACCGTTATTCTAGCAGATCAGTTTCTTCTTCATGTGCTGCGTACATTAACTGCAGAAGAGAATTAACTCAGGCATATGGAAAACAACAAAAAGACGTCCGCAGACGTCTTTGTAAGCACGATATAATTCTGAATTACTTCAGGCTATCGTAACCCAGGGGACCATAAACGTTTTCAGAAACCGGAGTATGGTTGCGGATGGATTCGATAGAAGCAGAGAGCATATCAGCGATTGTCAGGACAGTGATCTTGGATGTCTGTGCCTTCTTTTCTTCGCTCAGCGGGATTGTATCAGAGATAACCATTTCTGTGATATCGGAGTTTTCAATCTTTGCGATTGCATCTCTGGAGAAGATACCATGAGTGATACCTGTGTAGATTTCCTTAGCACCGTGGTCCTTCAGGATCTTGCAGCCGGCAACGAGGGAACCTGCTGTGTCGCAGATGTCATCGATGACGATGCATACCTTGCCATTAACATCACCGATGATGTTCTTAGCTTCAACCATGTTAGGCTTAGGTCTTCTCTTATCAATGATTGCGATACCTGTATCGAGCAGGTCTGCGAGTCTTCTTGCACGAACTACACCGCCGTGGTCAGGAGATACAACAACCAGTTCATCCGGGTTGAAGTTCTTTTCCTTGAAGAACTTAGCAATCATAGGTACAGCAGTCAGATCATCGATCGGGATATTGAAGTAACCCTGGATCTGAGCGGCGTGCAGATCGAAAGTGATAATACGCTGAGCACCTGCTGTTACGAGCAGATCAGCAACGAGCTTGGATGTAATAGGCTGACGAGGCTTAGCCTTACGATCCTGACGAGCGTATCCGTAATAAGGCATGATGACATTGATTTCACCAGCGGATGCGCGCTTGCATGCATCGATGCAGATCAGAACTTCCATCAGATGTTCTGTTACAGGAGTGCAGGTGGACTGTACGATGAATACAGACTTACCTCTTACAGATTCCTGAGGTTCTACGAGAATTTCACCATCTGCGAAATGTTCAACCTTGATCTTACCCAGGGGCAGACCCAGATTCTTGCAGATTGCGGCAGCCAGATCAGTACTGGATGTGAGAGCGAATACAACAGTTTCCTTAACCATCTTTCTTCTTTCCTCTTTTCTTTTACGTGACATATCGTGTGAATATGTTCGAAACCGCTACTATCTAATCAGATTCTTCATAGTTCGTCAACACCACCAAGCATGAAAGTAAAAGCATTTGGTATTCTTTTCATAAATGGTAAAGAACGCTTATCAGTAATAGTAAATATCCGCGATCTTTGTTCTTCTGACAAAGTAACGTTCACTCTTCATCTGTTCCATTGTGCGTTTGAGAAGATCAACATTACGTGTAATACCGAAGACTGTAGAACCGCTTCCGGACATCAGTACACCATCAAAACCGGCATCGATCAATGCTTCCTTGACGACTCTGATTTCATCTACCAGCTGCAGTGATGCACCTTCCAGGCTGTTGCCGAGATTGTCTACGACACCCTGATAATCATCATTGATCAATGCTTCACGCATCGCCAGACAGTTCGGGTGTACCAGCGGCTGGCTGTCAACGATATCAAAGGCATCCTTTGTGGATACGCCACGGCGAGGCTTAACCAGCAGAATTTCAAAGTCAGTATTCACTTCAAACGGCTGAATCTTTTCACCGATCCCTCTGACTAAGGCAGGACGGTTGATCAGGCAGAACGGTACATCGGCACCGACCTGCTTGCCTACATCAATCATTTCATCCTCGGTCATACGCAGATGAAGCATACGGTTGAGAATGCGGATCGCAGCTGCCGCATCTGCACTGCCGCCGGCAAGACCTGCCCGTGTGGGGATGTGCTTCTGCAGGATGCATTCGAATTCCATATCGATGTCGTATGTCTTCTTCATGATATTGATGGCTTTGATAATCGTATTCTTCTCATTGACGGGAAGATAGGATTTATTCAGGGACAGTGTTGTTTCATTGGCCGGACGGATTTCCAGCGTGTCGTAAAAGTCAATCGGCACCATGATCATTTCCAGATCATGATAACCATCTTCTCTTCTGCTTACGACATCCAGACAGAGATTGATTTTTGCATATGCACGTTCTTTCATCGCAGGGCCTCATAGATCTTCTTGAGATCTTCTGTATCCATTTCCTGTGCGCGCTTTCCCATAGGGATACCGGCTTTTTCGAGTATTTCCTTTGTCTTATCTGCATCTTCCAGATAATCACGGAGATTGTTATAGATGGTCTTTCTTCTCTGCTTGAAGCAGGCTCTGATCAGTTCAAAGTACTGATTCAGATCAATGGAAAGATCTACATCTTCTCTTCTTCTGAACTGAATGATGACACTGTCTACATTCGGAGAAGGATTGAAGGATCTTCCCGGTACTGTAAAGAGCTTGCGGATGTCATAGAGATACTGACCTTCCGCTGACAATGCACCGTATTGGGAATCCTTAGGTTTTGCCGCAAAACGTTCACCGACTTCCTTCTGCACCATAACTGTGATGTAAGGAATATCAGCACCCTGTTCAAAGATCTTGAAGAGGATGGGTGTTGTTACATAGTAAGGAAGGTTGGCACAGACAACAACACTGCCGTACTTTTCCTTCAGCTCTGCAGTTACCTTGGCCAGATCAATTTCCAGAAAATCCTGCAGAACGACATCTACATTGTCATAAGGAGATAAAGTATCCTGCAGTACATTGACCATGTCCGGATCAATCTCATATGCACGAACATACTTCGCGTGTCTGGCGAGCTGTTCAGTCAGAGAACCAATACCGGGGCCGATCTCAATGACCGCACCTTCGCAATGAGATTCCTGTGCACAGCGTTCGACAATTACAGGATCAACCAGAAAGTTCTGGCCGAAACCCTTCTTTGCCTTCAGTCCATACGTCGCCAGGATTTCCTTTGTTCGGGACGGGGTTGATATGAATCTTGTCATTTCAGTACCTCCTGCAGCTGTTCTTTCGTAATGCCCAGACAGTTCAGTCTTCTAAGCATGGTTTTAGCGTTGCCATTGCCAATATGCAGTCGTGTTCCTGCTTTCTCACGCAGAACACTGCTGTTGGCACTTCCGGATAATCCCAGATCTACCATATCTTCCATCGTCAGCTGTACTGCTGTATCCGTGGACCAGGTAATCAGATGTTCCAGAGCATCGGTTAACGCAGCTTCATCTGCGTGTTCAATGCCTACTTTACGATCTGTACGTGCAAGCTTCTTATCTACAAAGGCATTCTTGCACATGGGGATTTCCTGATTAATTCTGTTGCGAATGCGATTACCCGGGGAATCCGGGTCAGTAAAGATAATGATTCCACGCTTCTGCGCAATCATTCTGATATATGCCAGTGTTTCTTCGGAAAGACTGAGGCCGTTGGTTTCGATAGTATCGCAGTCGAAGTATTTACGCAGACGTTCTGTGTCATGCTTTCCTTCTACTACAATCACTTCCTGAATCTTCTTCATTCAACCTCCTCAAAGAAACGCTTCCAGTTCTCGCAGATGATGGATGCCATTTCTTCTGTGGAAATCCCGCGTACTTCTGCCATCTTCTGTGTGATATAGGGAATATAGGAAGGCTCGTTTCTCTTGCCACGCTTAGGTACCGGTGCCATATAAGGACAGTCGGTTTCCGTAAGCAGGTAATGAGGATCAATGGTGGATACGACTTCCACAGAATGTCTTGCATTCTTGAAGGTGACAGGTCCGCCTAAGGCAATATAGAAACCTCTCTTCGTGAACTCTCTTGCCATTTCCTTTGTGCCGGCAAAACAGTGCAGAAGTCCTCTGCCGCCATGTTCCTTCATGATATCAAAGGTATCCTGAATAGCATCACGGGCATGTACTGCATAAGGTTTATGCAATGACTTTGCCAGTTCAATCTGCTTGATGAAGTATTCTCTCTGCAATGCACGTAAGCCTTCATCCTTTACCCAGTAGTAGTCCAGACCGATTTCACCGATGCAGTCTACACCCGGATCTGCACATAACTGGGCAAACTCCTTCCAGTATGCATCGTTCATCTTGTCACTGTTTTCCGGGAAGATACCTGCAGCGACTTTGTATTTACCCGGATTTCTCTTACGGAATTCCAGAGCTTTACGTGTTTCTTCCAGGTCCAGAGTAATGATCATAATTTCATCTACATGTTCATCTTCTGTACGCTGAAGCATTTCTTCAAAATCTTCGTTGAACTCTTCTGCGAAGATATGTGCGTGTGTATCTATAAAATGGCAGTTTTCCATAGTTCTTATCTCTACTTTCCAAGGCAGAAGCGGGAGAAGACTTCATCGAGAAGATCTTCTTTCCCTGCCTTGCCGGTTATTTCCTTTAAGGCAAACCAGCAGTTTTCCAAGTCAATGGTTACAAGATCCAGTTCCATACCTACCTGCAGAGATGCATATGCTTCCTTCATGCTTTCCTCCGCCTGCATGGCAAGACCGATCTGTCTTTCGTTATTCAATGTATCAGAAGATGCTGCCGAGAGTTCCTTTTCATAGAGCTTTCTGACAGCCTGACGGAGTTCTTCAATATCACCATTCTTAGCAGAGATGGAGACAGTACCTTCCGGAACAGAAGCCTGATCTTTCTTGTTATATACAACGATACGTGTTCTTCCTTCTGTCATCTTCAGCAGTTCTTCATCCTGTTCTGTGATTTCTGAAGAAGCATCCAGTACAACAATCACAAGCTTTGCTTTATCCAAAGCACGGATGGAACGGTCAATGCCCATCTGTTCAATCGCATCATCAGTTTCGTGAATACCGGCAGTATCGACAAGATTCAGAGTAATATCATCCAGACGTACTGTTCCTTCAACGATATCTCTTGTAGTACCGGCGATATCGGTAACGATAGCTTTGTCTTCTTCCAGCAGTGCATTAAGCAATGAGCTCTTGCCTACATTAGGACGGCCAAGAATGACTGTATCAATACCTGTACGTACTGTTACTGCCTGCTGTGCCTTGACGATCAGAGCATGGATATCCTTGAGCCACTGTTCCACGCGGGGCATGATTTCCTCTTCGGTCAGCTGGTGTACATCATCGTATTCGGGATAATCAATGTTAACTTCAATGTTGGAGATAATCTGTGTCAGGTCTTCTTCCAGAGGAGCCAGCAGTGCAGATACAGAACCTTTCAGAGAATGTACAGCACTCTTTGCGTTGACGGCATCCTGGGCGTTGATCAAATCATTGACACCCTCTGCCTGCGCAAGATCCATCTTGCCATTGAGGAAAGCACGTTCAGTGAACTCACCGCGTCTGGCCATGCGTGCACCTTTGCCTAAGACAAGACTCAATACTCTTCTTGTCAGATAGATACCGCCATGGCAGTTGATTTCCACAACATCCTCACCTGTATAGGAATGAGGTGCACGGAAGACACTTACCAGTACTTCATCTACAGGTTCACCATTGTCACGGATCGTTCCATATACAATCGTATTTCCTTTTACATTGCTCAGATCCTTATTCAGAAGCTGTGCTGCTGTTGTGATTGCATCATCACCGGATATACGAATGATGGAAACAGCACCTACGGCGTTGGCTGTTGAAATTGCAGCGATGGTATCAGTAAACATGGACTTATCTCCTTCCGTACAAGTGTAGCATAATTATCACTTCGAAATCAGTTTGACTGTGCTAAGATGACTCCATGAGAAAAGAACTAAGTGATACATTAAACGAACTTGGATACCTGCCTCTGCGTCCGGTACAGGAACAGTGCATTCCTGTGATTGATGCAGGCAGTGATCTGTTTATACAGGCAGAAACAGGATCAGGCAAGACAGCCGCCTATCTGATTCCCTTAATTGATGCATGTGATGTGCAGTCTCCTTTTACTTCAGCACTGGTGATCTGCCCTACCCGTGAGATTGCAGTACAGAGTGCAAAGGAAGCAGAACGTCTTTCTGTACGTACCGGTACACATGTAATTACAGTCATTGGCGGTATGGACGCAAAAAAGCAGGAGAATGCGCTAAAGCATCGTCCGCATATTGTCATTGGTACACCCGGCAGAATTCTGGATCTTCTGCAGAAGAATACACTGGATATCAGTCATCTGCAGAGACTGGTTCTCGATGAAGCAGATCAGATTCTGTCAACCGGTCAGAAAGAGGATGTGCTGCGTATTCTGCAGTACATCGCCAACGTACAGACAATCTGTCTTTCAGCGACATGGCATGATGTCATCAACGAGTTTTTCCCGGGAAATTATGATCGGATTGTGCTGAATGATGCGGAAATCATCAACAGTGCAATTACTGCATATCGTTATATCAGTGAAGACAAGAAGACTGTTCTGGATGAAATGCTTGTACATCTTCCCATTACTTCTGCGATCATCTTCATGAACCATCGTTCAGATGCACTGAATCTTGCGGAAGTGTTATGTAAACGCGGAATCGCGGCTTCTTCCTTCTCCGCCTACTTTGATGAGAAGAAAAGACTGCAGATCCTCAAGAGCTTCCAGAAAGGTGAACTTCGTATTCTGGTCGCAACCGATGCAGCTGCACGTGGTCTGGATCTGACGGATGTCTCCCATATTATTCAATATGATATTCCTACGGATACCCAGACATATATCCATCGTTCCGGCCGTACTGCACATCAGGGCGGTACCGGCTGTGTAATCAGCCTTCTGAATGAAGAAGATATGCGTACGGATACAGGTCGCTATATTCTGGAGAATACGGAAGATCTGGTATTAGAGAAGAACAGCTATGATCTGACAAAACCTCTGGTAAAGGAAGAAAAGAAAAAAGCTGCTGTGCAGCAGTTATTGATCAGAGCCGGAAAGAAAGACAAGATCCGTCCTCGTGATATGATCGGTGCTTTGTGTACGGTAGTTCCGTTTGAAGAAATCGGTGTTCTGGAAATTCAGGAACGCTACAGTACTGTTACAATTCTCAATGATGATCCTTCACTCATTGAAAGACTCAATCATCTGAAGATCAAAGGAAAAGAAAGAAGAATCGAGATTCGCAGAGAATCCTGATTCTTCTTTTTCTTAACCTCTGTTGTACTTATCAATCATGTCCTGATCGAGAACAGGAATACTTACAGTATCTTCACGTTCCGGCAGATCAATAGCAATGATGCGATCAATAGCGACACTGTCAGCGAGCAGACCATTCAGCAGCTTCAGCTGTTCCGGCATTGTCTCACCCTTAAAATCACGGGGATTGGAAACAAAACCTGTGTGGATTGTACCGTCATCGAGAGTGACGCGAATGAATTTTGTTAAGAATGGTTTCAAATTAAATGCCTGCATACACTCACCTTCCTACGCTGCTCCGAGCTCTTTCAGAGTACCATCACCGCGGGGAGTTACATTCTCAAGTACGATATCGGGATTCTTACGTTTGAGAAGTGCTGCGAATCTTGCGGATTCATCTACACCCTTGGCGCTGATTGTATATGTTCCTTCTGTATCTGTAATATGCAGAAGGCAATTGCCATGTTTCAGTTCTTCCAGAACCAGCTTCTTTACACCTGTGGTTCTTCTTTCCTGAATTGTCAGACCATAGCCTGCGATCAGTCGATCTTCCAGGATCCATGTGCGGTCAACAACACCGCCCTTTTCATATTCTTCGACATGTTCAATATTTCTGATTACCTTATTGATTCTCAGCTTATTGCGATAGTAGAAGAACATGCATACTGCCAGAACCGCTGTAGTGACTGCCATTGCCGGTCTTGCCCAGGGACTGCCCTTTTCATTATGGATAAATGCAAAAGCAAATACCATAAAAGCAAGGAATGTCATGCCACTGCCAATATAGAGGCTGTTCAGTGTCTGATAGTATTTCTTGATCATAGTTTCTCCTGTGTGTTAATTCTAGCACTTAATTTCAAATAATGTTGTATATATACTTAAGAACTTCACAATCAGAGACTACGTCTTATGTTATCAATCATTCATTTCCTGCAAGAGTATCTGATCAATGAATCTGACTGTATTCAGCTAATACATCCAGTGCAAACTGTACTTCTGTCGCAACACCATACAGCATTGCTTCTTCCTTGAAGTTTACATATCGGCTGTGCAGGGGATAGCCACCATCTGTACCAAGATGTGCGAATACGCAAGGTGCAACCTTGCCAAATTCTGCAAAGTCTTCACCGATGGTTTCAACATGTGCAGGCTGCAGGTCTTCAGGACGATCCAGTACCTTCAGAGCAGACTTCTTCAGCATGTTATATGCGGATTCATCGTTGATCAAAGGCTTGATAATACGATGTACTGTAACATCTGCCTTACACTTGAGAGCTTCTGCTGTATTCTTGGCAACACGTTCCATAGCTTCCGGAATCATTGCCCATACATCATCATCGAAGCAGCGGCATGTTCCTTCCAGATAGCCATCCTGTGCAATGATATTGAAAGCACTGCCGGACTGTACCTTACCGATCGTTACTACCAGCGGCTTCATAGGATCACATTCACGGGATACCATTGTCTGCAGGTTCATGGCAATCGCACATGTAGCAACAGCAGCATCGGCACCTGTGTGCGGCATAGCACCATGTGCACTTGCGCCGGTAACCTTGATTTCAAAACGGTCAACTGCAGCCCAGTCAGGTCCGCTCTTGGCACGAAGCATGCCGACGGGAGAGAGCGGGTCTACATGAATACCAAGACCCATATCAACACCATCCATGACGTTGTACTGCATCATGTGACGAGCACCGAGACCTACCTCTTCACCAGGCTGGAACAGGAAACGTACAGTACCGGCAAACTGATCCTTGATCTTGTTTAATACCTTAACTGCACCTAACAGCATTGCTGTATGCAGGTCATGGCCGCAGGCATGCATCTTGCCTTCATTAACACTCTTGAAAGGAAGATCTGTTCCTTCCATCTGGTCTAATGCATCCATATCCCCTCTCAGCATTACTATGGCCTGAGAGTCCTTTAATGTACCTTTGATCTCAGCAACTACACCAACTTCACCAGTACGATAGTAGGACACACCCATACGTTCCAGTTCATCACATACCTTCTGGTTTGTGCGGGGAACATTCATACCTGTTTCCGGATGCGCATGGATATCACGACGGATCTCAACGATCTCGGGATAGATTTCTTCACAGTATTCACGGATTGTTTTTGTCATTGTTTCTTACCTCTGTTGTTTATTCGACATTGTAACATCACTGCACAAAAAAAGCAGATCGTAATCATAAGATTACATATCTGCTTCATTGTGTTGAGTTTTATCTGCCGGCAACCTTGAGTCGATTCAGCGCTTTGGACAATGCCACCTGAGCACGCTTCATATCGATTTCAGGGTCATTGGAAGCAAGACGTGATTCAGCTCTGTTCTTTGCCTGTTCAGCTCTGTCCGCATCAATATCGGCTTTGTTTTCAATCGCATCAGTCAGGATTTCCGCTTTGTTGTCACGGAAGTAGAATAATCCGCCTGCGACTGCATACTCCTGACGTCCTTCCGGTTCTACTGTTGTCATAGCACTGATCTTCAGCATTGTGACAAGGGGCATATGATTCGGAAGAATACCCTGCTGGCCATCAAGAGTCACGATATTGATGATATCAGTATCAAACTCTTTGTATACTCCCAGAGGAGTTACAATGCGGCAATGGATTTTACTCATTTCAGAGACTCAGCCTTTCTGACGACGTCTTCAATTGTACCGACAGAAAGGAAAGCTGCTTCAGGGAGGCTGTCATACTTGCCATCGAGGATTTCGCGGAAAGATCTGACTGTTTCCTGTACCGGAACATAGATACCCTTCAAGCCCGAGAACTGTTCAGCAACGCTGAACGGCTGAGACAGGAAGTTACGGATACGACGAGCTCTTGCGACGATCTTCTTATCTTCTTCACCAAGTTCTTCCATACCCAGAATAGCGATGATATCCTGCAGTTCTCTGTATCTCTGCAGAATTTCCTGTACTTCACGGGCAACACGGTAATGCTCTTCACCGATTACGAGCGGATCAAGCATACGGGAGGAAGATCCCAGCGGGTCTACAGCAGGGTAGATACCCAGGGCAGCGATGGAACGGTCCAGAACCAGACGAGCATCCAGATGAGAGAATGTTGTCGCAGGTGCGGGGTCAGTAAGGTCATCGGCAGGCACGTAGATTGCCTGTACGGATGTTACGGAACCCTTATCTGTGGAAGTGATACGTTCCTGCAGCTGGCCCATTTCTGTAGCCAGAGTAGGCTGATAACCTACCGCAGAAGGCATACGTCCCAGCAGGGCGGATACTTCAGAACCGGCCTGTGTGAAACGGAAGATGTTATCGATAAACAGCAGCATATCCTGATGATCTTCATCACGGAAATGTTCTGCCATTGTCAGAGCGGAAAGAGCTACTCTCATACGAGCACCGGGAGATTCGTTCATCTGACCATATACCAGAACGGTATTGCCTAAAACGCCGGACTCTTTCATTTCGTGATACATGTCGTTACCTTCACGAGTACGTTCACCTACACCCGCTACTACAGAACGACCGCCATGTTCGATTGCGATGTTGTGGATCAGTTCCTGCATCAGTACTGTCTTACCTACACCGGCACCGCCGAACAGACCGATCTTACCACCCTTGGAGTAAGGGCAGAGCAGGTCGATAACCTTGATACCTGTTTCCAGGATTTCGGATGTTGTCTGCTGCTGTGCAAATGTAGGAGCTGTTCTGTGGATCGGCATGTACTTTTTAGCTTCTACCGGTCCCAGACCATCGATCGGTTCACCAAGTACGTTGAACATACGTCCGAGTACTTCGTTACCAACAGGTACTTCAATCGCTGCACCTGTATCTACACATTCCATACCACGAACCAGACCGTCTGTGGAGGACATAGCGATACATCTTACGATATCGTCACCGATGTGCTGTGCAATTTCTGCAGTCATTTCTGTATCTGCAGAAAGCTTGATCTTAATCGCATTCTTAATGGAAGGTAAGTTTTCCGGTTCGAACCGGATATCAACGACAGGTCCGATGACCTGTACGACTTTTCCTGTACTGCTCATGTCTTTACCTTCTTTCTTTATACGGCTGCAGAACCTGCGACAATTTCAGTAATTTCTGAAGTAATCGCTGCCTGTCTTGCCTTGTTGTATTCAAGCTGCAGTGACTGACTGAGGTCTTCAGCGTTATCGGACGCTGTCTTCATTGCAACTCGTCTGCTTCCCTGTTCGGAAGTTGTGGATTCCATCCAGTCTGCATATGCTACATCCTGGATCATCATCGGAATCAGACTGTCCAGAATTTCTGAGGGACCAGGTACAAACAGTGTTTCCACATGTTCACCCGGCTTCTCTTCCTTCTTGACTGCATCTACTTCACAGGGAAGAAGAACATCAAGTTCAGGACGGAAAGTCATTGTGTTCACGAATTCTGTATACAGAATCTGAACCTTGCCGACTTCACCCTTCTGATAAAGAGAAGTTCCCGTCTCAACAGCTTTTTTAAGCTCATTGAATGTAATTCGGTCAGAAGAAACTGCTTCATCATTTAACATATTGAAACCGGCTTCCTTGAACTGAGAATACAGAGATGTACCGACCAGAATGATCGGATCACTCGGATTCAGCTCTTCTTTTGCCTTTTTCATAATGTTGGAGTTGTAACCGCCGCAAAGACCAAGGTCGGAACAGAAGACAATTGTCATTGCCCCTTCCCCCTTATTCTTTGTGAGGTACTTGCTTTCAACACCTTTGTTATTAGAAACAATTTCGTTTACCGTGTCCTGGAGTCTCTGCGCATATTCACGATTGTTTTCCATTTTTGCACGCTGTCTGAACAGTTTAGCATTTGCGATCATTTCCATTGCCTTTGTGATCTTGTGGGTGGAATTGACCGACTTGATGCGCGTACGCAGAGCCTGTCTTGACTGCGACATATCAGTTTACTCCCTTAACGAGCTTGTACTGTTCGAGAGCTTTCTTCATGCCTTCGTGCATGCGTTCTGTCAGTTCATCGGAGAGCTTACCTGTTTCTTCGATTTCGCTGATCAGATCTGCGCAGTTTTCATGGAAGAATCTGTGCAGTGTCTTTTCATAAGATGCGATATCTTCCAGAGCTACATCGTCCAGATAACCGAACTTGGCAGCGAACAGAGATACAACCTGTTCAGACATTGTCTGAGGCTGATACTGAGGCTGCTTCAGAAGTTCTGTCAGCTTAGCACCGTGATTCAGAATCTTCTTTGTAGCTGCATCCAGATCGGAACCGAACTGGGAGAAGGACAGCATTTCATGATACTGAGCAAGATCCAGCTTCAGTGTGGAGGATACGCTCTTAACAGCCTTAGTCTGCGCAGCGGAACCTACACGGGATACAGACAGACCGGAGTCAACTGCAGGTCTTACGCCGGCAGCGAACAGGTCGGACTGAAGGAAGATCTGTCCATCAGTAATGGAAATTACGTTTGTAGGGATATATGCGGAGATATCGCCTGCCTGTGTTTCGATAATCGGAAGTGCAGTCAGGGAACCGCCACCCAGTGCATCGGAGAGCTTAGCAGCTCTTTCCAGCAGTCTGGAATGCAGATAGAAGACGTCACCAGGGTACGCTTCACGTCCCGGAGGCCTCCTAAGCAGCAGGGCCATTGTTCTGTATGCAACCGCATGCTTGGAAAGGTCATCGTAGATGATCAGGACATCCTTGCCCTGTTCCATCCATTCTTCACCCATGGCAGCGCCGGCATAGGGAGCGATGTACTGCAGAGGTGCACTTGTAGAAGCGGAAGCGTTAACTACGACTGTATATTCCATAGCATCGTTTTCACGAAGCTTCTGAACCAGACGTGCTACTGTTGATTCCTTCTGACCAATTGCAACATAAATGCAGTAAACATTCTTGCCCTTCTGGTTGATAACAGTATCGATTGCGATGGCTGTCTTACCAGTTTCACGGTCGCCGATGATCAGCTCACGCTGACCCTTGCCAATCGGGATCATGGAGTCAATGATCTTCAGACCAGTCATCAGAGGCTGGTGTACGGACTTTCTTGTCATAACACCGGGAGCTACTCTTTCAACTGCTCTTGTCTTTGTGTATTCAATCGGCTTGCCACCATCAATTGCTGTACCAAGCGGATTTACTACTCGTCCGAGGAGTGCGTCACCTACAGGTACTTCTACAATACGTTCAGTACGCTTTACCTCATCGCCTTCTTTAATTTTGGTATCGTCACCAAGCAGTACGACACCGATATGGTCTTCTTCGAGGTTCATGACCATTCCCATAACTCCACCGGGGAATTCGAGAAGTTCGGATGACATTGCTTTGTCAATGCCCTGAACCATAGCAATACCGTCACCGACACTGATTACATGTCCGACATCGTCAGAATGAATCTTACGGTCATAATTCTTGATCTGTTCCTTAATCAGGGAACTGATTTCTTCCGGTCTTACCTGACTGCTCATGCCTGTCCTCCTTTCAGCAATACATTTCTCATGTCTTCGATCTTTGTCTTTGTTGTCATATCAGTTACCTTGTTGCCAACGATAATCTTGATACCTGCAACAACAGACGGATCAACTTTGTTCTTCAGAATGACAGTGCGTCCGGACTGACCGGAAACTGCTGTCTGAATACGCATCATATCTTCTTCACTCAGCGGACGTGCGGATACGACTGTTCCAAGTTCGATGCCCAGCAGTTCATTTGCCAGTGCAACGAAGTCCCCGAGGATTTCCTTGAGATAGATGCTTCTGCCCTTATCTACGATCAGCTTCAGGAAGGAGATCATGTCATGATCTACATACTTTCCGAAGGAGTTTTCGATAAAGTCTTTCTTTTCATTCTTGGAAATTTTTACCGCTCTGAAAATAAGGCTGATGTCCGGATTCTGTTCGATGACTTCGAGCAGAAGTTCACAGTAACCCTTCTTTTCCTTTACAGTATCTGTTTCCTGTGCGAGCTCAAAGAGGCCCTGCGCATAACGCGCGGAAATCTCATTCGCCATGGCCAGACGCTTCCTTTACGAATGCATCGATTGCCTGACGATCAAGAGCTTCACCGTTCTTTTCACCTACCAGCTTTTCAGCAGCTGCCAGAGCTACGTCTACCATTTCTTTCTTCATGGCATCATACATACCCTGACGTTCTGCTTCAATCTGTTCCTGTGCTTTAGTGCGTACAGCGGCTGCTTCTTTGCCAGCCTGTGCAATAATCGCTTCTTTTTCGTCCTTTGCCTGCTTAACAGCTGCCTGAACGATTTCTTCCGAACGGGAAGAAGCTTCATTCAGCTGAGCAGCAGCTTTCTGACGATCTTCAATTGCTTCCTGCTTTGCCTTTTCGCTTGCGGCAAGATCGGACTGCATCTTTTCTGCGCGAGCATCGAGGAAGTTCTTAACGGATTTCCATAAGAGCTTCTTCATCAGCAGAAACAGGATGAGCGTACTGCATAACTGAACCACAACCGTAATGGGGTTGGGAATCAGCTGTCCAACGATGTCAACATCAATCATCGGAAGCCTCTATTATGCGTATACGAACATCAGAAGAATGGAGACAAGCAGTCCATAAATAGCACATGTCTCAGATAACGCAATACCGAGAATCATTGTGGAACGAATCTTAGATTCTGCTTCCGGATTCTTACCGATAGCGTCGCAGGCATGAGCTGCACAGGTACCTTCACCAAGACCTGTCATCATACCTGTCATAACTGCGAGACCTGCACCGATTGCTACTAAACCATGATTGATATCCATACTAAATTCCTCCTTTTATAGATTACTTCTTTATTTCCTCGGGAATATCGTTCCCAATAAGGACCACTGTAAGTGTTACAAATACGAGTGTCTGAATGAAACCTGCAAACAGATCGAAATATGCATGCAGGACGGGTGCTACGATCGGAGCAACGAAATTGAATACATTGCCGTTTACTGTTGTAAAGAAACCGATCAGAGTGTTGGAAACCCACTGGCAGAATGAATAGATCAGCTGCATCATGATACCGCCGCAGAGGATGTTTCCGAATAGACGTAATGACATTGATACCATTGTTGAGAACTTACCGAAGATGTTCATCGGCAGCATAACCGGAATCGGTTCCAGAAATGAATGTAAGTAACCGCCGATACCCTGATACTTGAACTCAACAAGCTGGATCAGAAGCCATGTCACAAACGCCAGAAATAATGTGACGCTTAAATTAGATGTCGGAGATGACAGACCGAACAGCGAAATGATATTGGCGCAGAAGATATAGCACCAGAGCACCAGAATGTAGGGTGTCAGGCTTTCTGCATACTTCTTGCCCGCATTGTCTTTTACTGTGTTGTAAACACTGTCGACCGCCCAAAGAACAGGAACGATAATTCCCTTAGGCTTAGCCAGCGGATCTGCCCGATCAATCTTCTTAGAAATCACAATAATGCCGATTGCCAGCAGAATCGTAAGAATAATGATCGTATAGACATCTGTTTGTATAACCATGCTCTCCTCTCCTTTCAATGGTGCAGTATGGCATCAATAATCGTAGCTGCCTTGATCAGCATCAGACCTAGTGCAACACCGAAAATATTCAGATACTGGGGAAAGAATGCTGCCAGCAGCATTGATCCGGCCATAAGTGCATAATTCAGAAGAAAATGGAGAAACCCTGTTCCCTTCTTCGCTGTTCCTATATTCAGAATACCCGTCCAGAACGACTCATTCCTCTTATAGTTCAGCATACAGATGACACATCCGATGAAGAAACCTGCAGCGAATTGCCAGCTGAAGAATGCAGTGCACATTCCGGCCACGGCAACGATACAGGCATATTTCCATAGTCTTTTATCCATTACCGATACCTCTGCCCATGCTAACATTATATTTCATTTTTCGCTTTAATTATTTGTGAAAAAGAAAACAAGAATAGAAATTTGTCATAATTCCTACTCTTGTCTCATTTATTCTGCTGATTCTTCAATGCATCCGAGAATTTCAAGAATGCGATTGAGGTCACTTACATCTTCAAAGCTGATTGTCAGCTTCTTTCTGCCAACCTTTACACGTGTACCCAGACGCTCAGACATTCTGTTTTCCAGATCACGGACAATCGGATCTGCTGTTTCCTTCTTCTCTGTCTTCTGCTTCTTTTCCGTACCGTTGAGTTCATGTACATATGCTTCAACTTCACGTACGGACATCTGCTTCTTCATGACTTCCAGAGCTGCATCATAGATCTGTGTTTCATCCTTGAGACCAAGCAGCGGACGTACATGAGACATTGTCAGTTTCTTTTCAACAACGAAAGTCTGAACCTCACTCGGAAGCTTAAGCAGACGCATGATATTGGCACAGTATTCACGGGACTTGCCGACTCTCTGCGCCAGCTTTTCCTGTGTATAATTCAGCTTTCTGATCAGGGAATCATAAGCTGCAGCTTCTTCAATCGGATTCAGATCTTCTCTCTGAACATTTTCCAGAATAGAGATTTCCATCATCTGCTCTTCTGTAAAGTCTACAGAGATTGCAGGAACCTTTTCCAGACCGGCAAGCTTAGCTGCACGCAGTCTTCTTTCACCGGCAATCAGATCATAGCCTCTGACACTCTTGCGAACGAGCAGAGGTGTGAAAATGCCATGAACACGAATGGAATCCGCCAGTTCTTCCAGAGCTTTAGGATCGAATTCCTTACGAGGCTGATAGGGATTGGGACGAATATCAGAAACACTGATTTCAATTTCCTTTCTGCCGGGAACTTCTGCAGCGCTGTTCTGAATATCATCCAGGAACTGTTCGACATTGGAACCGAAGATGGAATCAAGTCCTTTGCCGAGACCTTTTCTTTCTGCCATGATTACTTCTTACCTTTCGAATTCTGTGTAATTACTTCTTTTACCAGCTGTGCATAGGACTTTGCACCTTCACTGCGGGTATCGTATTCGAAAATGCTTTCTTCACGGGAAGGTGCTTCGGACAGTCTGACATTACGGGGAATGTAGCAGCGATATACCTTCTCCTTGAAGTACTTTCTGACTTCCTGCTGAACTTCAACAGAAAGCTTTGTACGGACATCGAACATTGTCAGCAGTACGCCTTCAATGGACAGATGCGGATTCCAGAGCTTCTGAACAAGACGGATTGTACTGAGCAGCTGTGTCAGACCTTCCAGTGCAAAGTATTCACACAAAACAGGAATCATAACACTGTCAGCAGCAGACAGCGCATTTGTATTCAGAAGACCTAAAGCCGGCGGACAGTCAATGATGATGTAATCATACTTATCCTTAACTGCATCCAGCTTCTTCTTCAGCAGCTGTTCCCTGCCGTCTGTGTAGGATGCCATAGCAACATCCGCACCGGAGAGATCAATTGTGGAAGGAAGAACATCCAGCGGCGGACGTTCCAGATGAACTGCACATTCTTCCACAGTCGCATCGGACAGCAGAACATCATAGACTGTCTTCTTGAAGCCTACTTTGTATGTACCGATACCATGTGTAGCATTGCCCTGCGGGTCAAAGTCGACGAGCAGAACCTTCTTATTTACATATGCAAGACCTGCGGACAGGTTCATGGATGTTGTAGTCTTACCTACGCCACCTTTCTGATTTGCGATAGCAATGATCTTTCCCATATATTCCCCTTTATTTCTTCTTCGGGAAACGGATGATCATACGTACTTCTGTCTCTGAGTCTTCCGTTTCTGTTTTCGCTTCAATACCCATCTTTTCCAGCATCTTCAATGACTGATTTACAGTATTGATCGCAATCTGGAAATTACGGGTAAATCCCTTGGTCTTCTGACGGCGATGAACGCGCTTGGGACCTGTGATCTTATCTACATACGCTTCTGTTTCACGGACATTCCATCCCTTTTCCAGAACAGTATGGTAAACCTCTTTCTGTCTGTTTGCCGGTGCATTCAGCATGGAACGGGCATGACGTTCGGTGATCTTGCCTTCAATGACACCCTGCTGTACTTCTTCAGGAAGATTCAGCAGACGGATCTTGTTGGCAATCGCCGGCTGTGACTTGCCCATCTTCTTAGCCAGCTGTTCCTGTGTCAGCTTGGACTGACGCATGATCTGAAGATAGCTTCTTGCTTCTTCAATTGCAGACAAATCTTCTCTCTGCACATTTTCGACCAGTGCCATCTGTGCAGCCTGGTCTTCGCTGGAAGACATGACATAGCACGGTACTTCCTTGTATCCTGCCAGCTTGCACGCACGATATCTGCGTTCACCGGCAATAATTTCATAATGATCATCAACAACCCTGACAGTCACCGGCTGAATCAGACCGTTTTCCTTGATGGACTCAGCGAGTTCCATCAGTGCATCTTCATCAAATCTCAGTCGCGGCTGGTAGCGTGAAGCCTGGATACGATCCACAGGAACCTGAATGACCTTAGACTGATCTTTTGCATCGAATAATTCAAATATGCTCTTGCGCATATTAAGTCTCCTTTTTACAGCGGCTTCTTCTTGATCTGTCCGTAGTTGCGCGGATACTTGATCGGAGTTGACTTAACCTTACGGTAGTAGAGATTGACTCTCTGATCACCTGAAGAAAGTGAGGTGTCCTGTACAGCTTCAAGCTGTGTACCCAAAGTTGATGTCGCATGCTTTGCTTCTTCAGCTTCCACACGACCCTGCATACCCTTCATTGAAATGAACAGACCGTTGACCTTAATCAGCGGAATGCACAGTTCGGAAAGTACACGCAGGTTGGCAACTGCTCTTGCTGTTACTGCATCGAATTCTTCACGATGATTCACAACATACTCTTCTGCACGTTCATTGATTACATCACAGCCTGTAATACCAAGATCATCAATAACGGCTTTCAAGAATGTACATCTCTTGCCTGTAGGTTCTACAAGAACCACGTGCAGTTCAGGCTTTACGATCTTCCATACAAGACCGGGGAAACCGGCACCTGTACCGACATCGCATACCTTACCTGTAAGGCTGTACTGAGACAGCGGAAGCAGACAGTCATAGAAGTGCTTTTCAAACACTTCTCCCTTTTCACTGATTGCTGTCAGATTGATCTTTTCGTTCCACTCTGCCAGCAGTACAGCATAACGGTCGAGCTTTTCAGCAGTCTCACGCGTCATGGGAATCTGCAGTTCTTCCGACTTTTTCATCAGTTCTTCAATTGTCATATTCACTCATCCTCCCATGTGTAATTTATTCTACCATTGACTCATCAGAGCTTAAAGATAATCGTTGTTGAAAACTTTTTTATCCACATTTTCAGTATTTTCTCATTCATTTACAGAGACTGTAATGAATTCGGAATACGGCAAAGTTTCCACCCACGCGCAGAATGCACGCCATTCAGGAAGACGGTGTGTACGTCTCTGGGCATACATTGTTTTCAGCTGACGATAGTTTGTTGTCATACGTGCAGTCAGACGGAATCCTGCCGGATTGCTGTAGAGAATCTCCAGATACTTCTGCTTGGATAATTCATTCATAGCAGTTACATCCTGACCGGCTTCCTTAGCAGCCTTGATTTCTTCCTGCAGCTTATTGTAGTCAGCTGTCTTCTCCTTCATGATCTCGATAATTCGAGGATCTGTATAGGAGATATATGCTTCATCAAGATTGAACTTGGTAATGCGATGCATTGTGGACTGAGAACTGATGAAATCAAGGAAATGATATCTTTCAGCCTCTACCCATGCCTTGTTGGTAAAAGTCAGATCAAACTGAACGATGATACCGTTCATGAAGTTGTCATGACCGCTGCCGGGCTTGCACTGTGCAAGTGTATATGTACGAGGTGTGACCTCTTCTGTAACCTTCGCCAGGTCAACTGCCATCGGATACTTGGATCCCTTTACAGCACCTTCGAAACCGTAGACATTGACATTGGATACTACTTCATTCCAGTTCATATTCATTAACCCTTCCCCTGTCTGATCGCAATCGCAAGCACCGCAAGATCCGCAGGATTCACACCGGAGATACGTGATGCCTGACCAATCGTTAAAGGCTTGAACTTCATCAGTTTCTGACGTCCTTCCAATGACAGGTTATCTACCTGATCATAATCGAAGTCCTTGCCCAGATATTGTTCTTCCATAGCCTGAAGCTTCTTCGCTTCACGACGTGCCTTGTTGATATAGCCTTCGTATTTGATATCGATATCACACTTCTCAGCGAGATCGTGATCTGTTTCTTCATTGATCGTTCTAAGCAGTTCTTCCGTCTGAATACCCGGACGCTTTACAAGATCTCTGCCGTTGACACTTTCATGTTCATTGCTTTCATATCCGTTTGCGGACAGATATGCATGAACGGCAGGATCGTCCAGCGGGAATACCGTATCCTTCAGATGCTGCTGAAGCGCGTCCAGCTTTTCCATCTTTTCGCAATATGCCGCATATCTTTCATCTGTAATCAGACCGGCTTCTCTGCCCTTTTCAATCAGACGCTGTTCAGCGTTGTCATGACGGAGCAGAAGTCGGAATTCAGAACGTGATGTAAGCAGACGATAAGGTTCTCTTGTACCCTTGGTTGTCAGATCATCCACCAGTACACCGATATATGCTTCATCTCTGCCGAAGATCAGAGGCTGTCTGCCTTCCAGCTTCAAAGAAGCATTGATGCCTGCCATAATACCCTGACCAGCAGCTTCTTCATAACCGGAAGTACCGTTTACCTGACCGGCAGTAAAAAGATTTTCAATGATCTTGGATTCAAATGTCGGTGACATCTGAATAGGATCAATTGCATCATACTCAATGGCATATGCATACTTGCGAATCACTGCGTTAGCGAAACCGGGAAGACTGTGAACCATCTTCTCCTGAACATCACGAGGAAGAGATGTGGAGAAACCCTGAATATAAGTTGTATCCAATGATAAGGATTCAGGTTCCAGGAACAGAAGATGACGAGGCTTATCCTTGAAGCGGACGAGCTTATCTTCAATGGAAGGACAGTAACGAGGTCCTACACCTTTCACTACACCGGAATACATACTGGACTTATTCAGGTTATTCATGATCAATTCATGTGTTTCCGCAGTTGTATATGTCATGTAACAGGGAACCTGTTCACTGAACGGACGAATCTTCTTCGTTGTCTCAGAGAAACGCAGGAAGCCTTCTGTACCCGGTTCATACTTTGTCTGTGAGAAGTCAATGGATGAAGTCAGTACACGCGGCGGTGTACCTGTCTTCAGACGCATTGTCTCAAGACCTGCACGGCGCAGGGATGCAGAGAGATCATTGGTTGTTTCTTCCAGATCCGGACCGCCGGGAGTGACTTCAGATGAGATCATATTCACACCTGCCATGTATGTTCCAGTTGTCAGGATGACAATCTTAGCCGGTACAAAGGAACCATCCTTCAGTGTTACACCTGTTACTTTGTTATTTACGACATTAAGTTCGACAGCCATGTTTTCCATGACTGTCAGATTTTCCTGATGCAGACATACATCCTGCATCATCTTTGCATAGGCAATTTTATCCGACTGCACACGCAGCGCGCGAACACCCGGACCTTTTGCACTGTTAAGCATTTTAAACTGCAGTGCTGTAGCATCTGCAGTGATTGGCATCTGTCCTCCCAGGGCATCGATTTCTCTGACGACAATACCTTTTGCAGGTCCTCCGACAGAAGGATTGCATGGCATCTTGCCGATGTTATCAATGCTCAGTGTGAGCAGACATGTGTTTTTATGAAGGCGGGCGGCCGCCAGTGCTGCTTCTATGCCTGCGTGACCGCCGCCGATTACGATAATATCAAAGCTGTTCATTGTTGAATTCTTCCACCAGATCCTTTACATCATCCGGGACTTTATCGGAGATAATCTCAAAGACTACCTTTCTGTCCGGCTGATACTGTTTAGCCATCATACGATAGATCGCCAGTCTGCCGATCAGTTCGCGTTTTCTCTGATCTCTGTCGTTGGCCTGAGCTGCATAAGGAATACCGAGATATGTTGTATCACGATCAATCTTTACACAGTCCGTACGGCTGCCGCTGATCAGTTCCCATCCCTTTTTATCCGCCTGAAGCAATGCTGCTTTACGGCAGCTCAGACGTTCCTTCTCTGTACCTGATTCCTTACCGATCACATTATGGATAACTGCCATTTCATGACGGATTTCATCTTTCTCGAAGATTTCCTCGGGAGACTTTGAACTGTCAGAACTCCAGAGGTCAATGCCTCTTTCATCTGCCAGCTGCAGAATCTTCACTGTAATGCGGGGATCTCTGCGATCAAGGTAACAGTAGCTTTCCAGATTGATCGGAATATCCAGACCAATCTCTTCCGGATAAATCGGAGACAGAAAGAAGACAACATCTGTCAGATACAGACAGCTCATTGTCTTCGGAATATCACCGCGGGCAGCTTTATCGATTGCTTCACGAAGCAGATCATAACTGCCGTAACCGGTAGCTTCTCCGTAGTCCTTCCACATCTGTTTCAGTGAAAGTCTGCGGGTTGAATCAAAATGAGCATATCCGATGAGTCCCTTGCGTCTTCCGCGATACGGACGGGAATAGAAAAACAGCAGATCCCCTTTATGGAAGTCCGAGAATTTCTTCTTACTGGAAAGACGCCAGAACAGAATCGTACGATTTCTGCTGATGCGGTGGTATTCCAGCATGTTTTCATCCGTTACATACGCAATGGAACTCATCTTCTTACCTTAACTTTCTTTCGTTTGAATTAGAACAGACCGTATGTTTCGCCGTTTTCATCAACACCCATGTTAGCTGCTGCAGGAACCTTAGGCAGACCGGGCATTGTCAGTACTGTACCTGTATAAACGACTACGAAACCTGCACCTGCAGATACGCTCAGGTCTCTTACATGAATTGTGAAGCCTGTAGGACGGCCCTTCAGCTTAGCATCATCAGACAGAGAATTCTGTGTCTTAGCCATGCAGACAGGCATCTTATCCCAGCCATTCTGCTTGAATACTTCGATCTTAGCCTGAGCTTCTTCGGAGAATTCAACACCATCAGCACCGTAAACGATCTTAGCGATCTTGCCGACCTTTTCTTCGATTGTTTCTTCAACATCGTAGATCGGAGCATAGTTGTTGGGCTTTTCGCAAGCTTCAACAACAACATTAGCCAGGTCGAGCATACCGTTACCGCCGTTAGCCCATCCATCAGCTTCAGCAACAGGGTGACCGTTTTCTGCACACCAGTTCAGCAGTGCAGCCACTTCAGCAGGAGTATCCTTAGCGAACTTATTAATAGCTACTACATAAGGAACACCATAAGCCTTAATGGAGTCGATATGCTTAGCCAGGTTTTCAATACCAGCCATCATAGCTTCAACATTTTCTGTACCCAGATCAGCCTGTTCAACACCGCCGTGCATCTTCAGAGCGCGTACTGTAGCAACGATAACAACTGCTGCAGGTGTCAAACCAGCGAAACGGCACTTGATGTCGAGGAACTTTTCAGCACCCAGGTCAGCACCGAAGCCTGCTTCTGTAACTACATAGTCAGAGAGCTTCAGAGCCAGCTTAGTAGCAATTACGGAGTTACAGCCATGAGCGATGTTAGCGAAAGGTCCGCCATGGATCAGAACAGGAGTATGTTCCAGAGTCTGAACAAGGTTAGGCTTGATAGCTTCCTTCATAACTACGCTTACGGAACCCTGAGCACCGATATCAGCAACAGTTACAGGGGTGCCTTCATATGTATATGCAACTACGCACTTGGAAATTCTTCTTTCGAAATCCTTCAGGTCGGAGGACAGGCAGAGGATTGCCATAACTTCTGTAGCAACAGTAATTACGAAGCCATCCTTTCTTTCTACGCCGTTTGTCTTCTTATCCTGAGCGATTGTGATGGAACGCAGAGTTCTGTCGTTCATATCGAGGCATCTCTTCCATACAACCTTTTCAGGGTCGATGTTCAGAGGGTTGCCCTGGTAAATGGAGTTATCCAGAATAGCCGCAATCAGGTTGTTAGCTGTTGTGATAGCATGCATATCACCTGTGAAATGCAGGTTGATGGATTCCATAGGGATTACCTGAGCATAACCGCCGCCTGTAGCGCCGCCCTTCAGACCGAATACCGGACCGAGGGAAGGTTCTCTCAGACATGCCATAACGTTCTTGCCGATCTTTGTCAGACCATCAGCCAGACCGATTGTAGTTGTGGACTTACCTTCACCTGCCTTAGTAGGTGTAATAGCAGTAACGAGAATCAGCTTACCATTAGGATTCTCTGCAACTGTACCAACGATTGCGGAGTCGATCTTTGCTTTATCAGTCCCATAAGGTTCGAGATATTTTTCAGCAATGCCGGCCTTCTGAGCAATGATACGGATGTCTTCAAATGTTGCTTCCTGTGCAATCTGTAAATCTGTCTTCATTTTCTTCCTCCTGTAAACAGAAATTTAACTTAGCCAATCTGTCTTCGATCAGCCAGAGCATGCGCTAATGTCATCTCATCGGCATAATCAAGAAGACCACCAGCGGGTAAACCATGTGCAATTCTTGTAACCAGTACATCGGGACACTGATCCTTGAGCAGTTTTCCGAGATACATCGCTGTTGTCTCACCATCCATAGTTGTATTTGTAGCCAGGATGATTTCTTTTGCATTCTTTGCTCTTTCCAGAAGTTCATCAATAGCGAGATCTTCCGGCATGATGCCCTTAGATGTAGAGATCAGACCATTCAGAACATGATATACACCTCTGAATTCACCTGTCTTTTCCATCGCACTGACATCCTTGGATGACTGAACGACAAAGATGACGCTGTGATCACGGGCAGGGTTTCTGCAGATATCACATTCGTCATGATCTGTAAGGTTCCCGCAGACCGAGCAGCGTCTGAGTTTTTCCTTTACGTCTATTAAAGCCTGTGCAAATGCACGTGCCTTTTCTTCATCCATATCAACAACAGAAAGAGCATATCTTTCTGCAGTCTTCTCACCTACACCAGGCAGTGAACGAAATCTTTCGATTAATGTCGCGAGTGTCTGGGGATACATTTTTACATCCCCGGCAGCTTCATGCCTGCTGTTGCAGCCTTCATCTTTGCGGCTCTGTCTGCATCAGACTTATCAACTGCCTCGTTGAAAGCAATCAGCAGCAGATCCTGCAGCATTTCACGATCTTCCGGTGTCATCAGGTCTTCAGCAATTTCGATTTCCTTTACTTCATGAGCACCTGTCATCTTGATTGTGACACCTTCATTTCCACCTGTATATTCTGTGGCATTCAGTTCCTTTTCAAGATTTGTCAGATTAGTCTGTGCCTGCTGCATCTGTTTCATCAGCTTATTAATGTCCATATAGCCTCCTATACGATATCTACCTCATCAGCACCGAACATCGCCAGTACCTTCTGTTCTGCTGTTTCAGGTTCTGTTGTTTCTTTCTTTTCTTCCTTATATAAAGAGATTGCATAAGGTTCAGGCAATGTACCTGCCCTCATCAGCTCAATATATTTCTTGGAAGCAGCCTTGAAGTCTTTTTCTGTAATTGCAAAGATCACTTTGTTAACAAATCCATTTTCTTTCACAAATTTACAGAGTTCTTCGTTCATCGGCTGTGAATTGATACGGTTTGCGGTTGCCTGTACCTGTGTTAACAGGATTGTGCACTTTTCACCGCAGGCACCGATCTTTGTATCTTCAAGAAGCAGCGTGTACTTCATGAATTCAGTATTTCTGATCTCTTTCAGACGAGCATATGCTGCTTCATCCTTAGCTTTTTCTGCTTTATTGCACTGTACCAGCAGTCCAAGAATCTGTTCCTGAGGAATTGCTTCCTGTGCAGGCTTGATCGGTTCCATCTGAATCGTTCTTACCACTTCAGGTTCTGCAGGCTTGGCAACGACAGGATCGGGACGTTTGAAGATTGGCTGATATGCAGGAATCCTGCGCTCTGCCGGTTCTTCCTTCTTTTCTACAACCACCGTCTGAACAGGATTACGATCTTCCGTAGCCAGTGCCAGGCATGTGACCTCAAAGCATGTCACTGCAGAAACCGCTGTTTTATATCTATCTTTTGTATCAATCAGATATTCCATCATATGCATGCATGTACGCTGATTGATCTTATCTGACAGAGCTGCAGCTTCTTCACGTGAAATCACCTTAAGCAGTTCTGCTTTGCTTGTAGCTTTGTAGATCAGGCAGTCTTTCAGAATATCGATCATGCCATCTGTAAATCTCTGCAGATCAATGCCCTTATGTTCATAGTCCTTAACACGTGCAATCAGTGATTCCAGATTCACATCCGCAATATCCGTCAGTAAACCGATCTTTTCTTCGGTAGTTGCCATACCGTAGATCTGATCGATTGCCTCTTCACTGATGTGATCATCTGTATATGCAGCACACTGGTCCATGATACTCAGAGCATCACGCATACCACCATCAGAGAGAACCGCAATCATATCTGCAGCCTTTTCTTCCATGTAGATGTTTTCCAGCTTTGCAATTTCCATCAGATGAGCACAGATCTGGTCTTTTCTCAGCTTGGAGAAGTCAAATCTCTGACATCTGGAGATGATTGTCGGAAGAAGCTTCTGAGGATCCGTTGTCGCAAGTACGAAAATGACGTGTTCCGGCGGTTCTTCAAGTGTTTTCAGAAGAGCGCTGGATGCTGCAGAGGACAACTGGTGTACTTCGTCGATGATATAAACCTTATGCTTACCCTGCATCGGAGCAAGCGTAGAACGTTCAATCAGATCACGAATATCTTCTACATGAGTCTCATTTGCAGCATTGATTTCCACAATATCAGGATGTGTTCCTGCATTTGCGGCTGTACAGGACTCGCATTTTTCACATGGAGCCTTATCAGGATTCTCACAGTTCACTGCTTTAGCCAGCAGTCGGGCCATAGTTGTCTTACCTGTGCCTCTGGGGCCGCAGAAAAGATAAGCATGACCGATTTTGTCATCACGAACAGCGTTCTTGATTGACCTTACTACATATTCCTGACCAACAACTTCATCGAAGGTTGAAGATCTGTATTTCTGGTATAAAGCTAGTTTTGCCATCGTTCTCTCCTGTCGCTATATTATAGCAAAAATTCCTGCACTTTATATGCAGGAATCTATTCTTGAGTGATCTTGAATTGAGCTTTATCTCTCTTCGCTTTTTTGCGTTTTTCACGGAAGAAAGTAGTGAGAATTTCAGCACATTCCGGCTGCAGAATACCGGATGTTACTACACGCGGATAGGTCTTCAGATGAGGAATCGTCTTCACCTGTACCAGTGTATCGATTGTTCCGCCTTTCGGATCAGGAGTTCCGTAATACAGATGATTAATACGGGATAAACCAATTACACCTGTACACATCATACAGGGTTCCAGCGTGACATACAGATCACAGTCATCCAGACACCATGTACCAAGCTTTTTGCTGGCTTTAGTGATCGCAACCATTTCTGCATGCGCAAAAGCCTGCTGTTTCTTTTCTCTGAGGTTATGCCCTTTTGCAATCACTTCTCCATTGCGCACAATAACACATCCAACAGGTACTTCATCTATCTTTCTCGCCTTCTCTGCTTCTTTCAAAGCCAGACGCATGTATTTCTCTACATCTACGTTTTCCATATACAAAAAAGTGGCACACGCAATCAGAGGGTTGTATGGCTGCTACCTTCCGGTCCTGACCAGGTTCTATCCATGAATGCTGTGCCACGGATATTATATAGGAATACCCGTCCATCTGCAAGCACGCCTGTTCGCATGAAACATTTTGGCGGAAGTGGCGTGATTGTTTCACGTGAAACAAAAGAGTGCTGTGACCTCATCGATCATCAGCACTCTCAATTAGTATTCAGTCTGTAATTAGAACTTCTTTGTCTTTTCAGGCTTTGTGATAACAGTCTGTCCACCCATGTAAGGCTGCAGAGGCTTCGGGATGTTGATGGAACCATCTGCGTTCAGATTGTTTTCAATGAAAGCAATCAGCATACGAGGCGGAGCTACTACTGTGTTGTTCAGTGTATGAGCGAAGTAGTTACCCTTTTCCCCCTTAACACGGATACCCAGTCTTCTTGCCTGTGCATCACCGAGGTTGGAGCAGGAACCTACTTCGAAGTACTTCTTCTGACGAGGAGACCAAGCTTCAACGTCGCAGCTCTTCACCTTCAGGTCAGCCAGGTCACCGGAGCAGCATTCCAGTGTTCTTACCGGAATATCCAGAGATCTGAAGAAGTCTACAGAATTCTTCCAGAGCTGTTCATACCAGTAAGGAGAATCTTCAGGTTCACATACAACTACCATTTCCTGCTTTTCGAACTGGTGAACACGGTACAGACCTCTTTCTTCAATACCATGAGCACCAACTTCCTTACGGAAGCAGGGGCTGTAAGATGTCAGTGTATAAGGCAGATCTTCTTTTCTCAGAATCTGATTAATGAAGCGGCCTACCATGGAATGTTCAGATGTACCGATCAGATACAGATCTTCGCCTTCAATCTTATACATCATGTTCTGCATTTCAGCAAAGGACATAACGCCTGTTACTACATCAGAGTGAATCATGAACGGCGGAATGAAGTATTCGAAACCTCTGTCGATCATGAAGTCTCTTGCATAAGACAGGATAGCAGACTGCAGACGAGCAATGTTGCCACGCAGATAGTAGAAACCATTACCGGAAGTACGACCTGCACTATCGATGTCCAGACCACCGAGATTTTCAAGAATATCTGTGTGATAAGGAACTTCGTATTCAGGAACTACAGGTTCACCATACTTTTCAATTTCAACATTTTCGGAATCATCCTTACCAATCGGTACAGAAGGATCGATGATATTAGGAATTACGAGCATTCTCTTTCTGATTTCTTCTTCCAGCTCTTCTTCCTTCTTTTCCAGAGCTACGAGCTGGTCTCCCATTTCCTTAACCTTGTTCTTCAGTTCGTTTGCTTCTTCCTTCTTACCCTGACGCATCAGTCCACCGATTTCCTTGGACATACGATTGCGGTCAGCACGGAGGTTGTCGCCTTCCTGCTTTGCTGCACGGTATTCCTTGTCGAACTGTGCAACTTCGTCTACCATCGGAAGCTTTTCGTCCTGGAACTTCTTCTTGATATTTTCCTTTACGACTTCCGGGTTTTCACGGATCAGCTTAATATCGATCATGTTTTTTCTCTCCCTTCAAAATAAAAACATCGAACCCATCAAAGGGACGATGTTATCGCGGTGCCACCCTTTTTGTAACGATTGTTTCACGTGAAACAATTGATACCTCTCGTTTATGCGAGTAACGGTCGCTCCCGTAAGTGATTAGCTTCTCTCCAGGATGGATTCTCTTTCTACGGTGACTGTTCTCATCAACCACAGTCTTTCTTGAACTACTTTCGAAAGATACTATTTCCTATCGACGATTTCATCTAATTTAAGCATTCTGTCCATAGTTTGTCAAGCAATGGCCCGAATGCTAAAATGGACGCAAATTCACGGATTTAACGAGGTCTCGACATGGATAAGGAAACACTCTATAAGAATAAACTTGAGTACAACAACAGCTACAACAGAAATAACTACAGATCATTCTCATTTCGTTTCAATATCAACGATGAAGCCGATGTGATTCACTGGCTTGAGAATCAGGAAGGCATCAAGTCCTATATCACCAGACTCATTCGCGAGGATATGGAAAAGCAGAACGGATGAAACATGCATGCATGAATCACCCATTTTCATATCGTCCATGCATGCATGATTAACTAACTATTGTTGATTCACCTTGATGTATGCTGCATTCTGCCTTTCAAATTTGTGGTCAGCGTAGTGATCACAGATCAGCTTACCGAAAGCAGGCGCGTTCTCCTGAATTTCCACGTGAATGCCGCAATCACACACTTCATACATACTGCTGTCTTCTGCATATGCACATGCAAGTTCCTTTGCTGTCATATGTATAGCCTCAGCTGTTTCCTTTAATGCAAATACAACCGGAATACCTGCATTCAGAACACTTTCCACCGCATAAGGATCCTCATACACAGTCTGTTCAGCCCATACTGTCGCATCTCCTCGTTTGAGTGTACCGCCCGCATATACAATCATTGCGATGTGCTGTCTGAGATCCGGCCATACTTTTAATGCTAAAGCTAAGGATGTTGCACCTTGATCTACTACAAGGACAGCATCTTTTTCATTTCTAAGAGATTTCCAGTCATCTTTAAGAACATCTGTATGTCTGAAGAATGTACCATCCACATTGGCAAATCTCTCACTTACAATATACACACTCATTTTTCATTCCCCTTCGACAATTGCCGCCACACACGCCAGAATTTCTTCTACAAATGCTTCGCGGTCTACATTCATGATGACTTTCGCATTGCACTCTTCTGCTTCGAAATCAGCGATCACTTCTCCACGTGTATAGATACCCTTTGTGTCGACAGAGATACGGGCATCATGCATCTCAAACAGTTCAGGCTTCAGTAATCCAAGAACAGCACACGGGTCATGTAATGGCCATCCTTTGTATCCCATCGCTTCATGTGTACCGCCGAAGAAGTCCAGCCATCCTGCCACAATCTTTGCTGTATCAGTACCTAATGCTCTGATTTGTTCAATTTCATATGGATAAATCAGAGCTTTTTCCGTAACATCCAGACCAGCAAGAACAATCGGAACACCGGAACTGAATACAACATCAGCAGCTTCCGGGTCTACGAGAATATTGAACTCTGCCGCAGGAATCCAGTTTCCTGTTTCAATACCACCGCCCATGATGTAGAACGCTTTGATCTTGTGCTTCAGATCAGGTCTATACAGTATCAGTGCTGCAATGTTTGTTTCTGCACCTGTTGCCACAATTACTACAGGATCCTCGCTTTTCTCCAGTACTTCTGCCATCAGTTCAACTGCAGACTTATCACTTAATTTCAGATGATGTCCCGGAAGTTCAGCACCATCAAGTCCTGTAGCACCATGAAATTCTCCTGCTGTAATACCCGGTACAACCAGAGGTCCATAAGCACCTTTGGCGATCGGTGCATCAATATGAAACAGTGCACATACATTCAGTGCATTTCTTGTGACATTCTCAATATCCTTATTTCCTGCAACAGTGGTAACAGCCTTGATATCCAGCACGTCTGAACCTGCCGCAAGCATCCAGGCAATCGCATCATCATGTCCGGGATCTCCATCCAGAATGATCGGTATTTTCTTATTCATGATTATTTACCTTTTTTACTCTTTCTGACTCCATCATACACTAGACACACATGTTCATTTCATTCAAAAAACATATAAAAGCTCAGAGCATCACTGACTCTGAGCTGATGATTGATTCAGTTGTATTATGCAATTCTGCTGTAATCAGCACCCTTTACATACAGTCTGTAAATTGTACGATCATCAGAAATGACTGTTCTGCTTGTAGTACAGCTGATGCCCCGGCTCTGAACACGATGCATAGCTTCTCTGAATGCATTAATATCTTCTGTTTCAATATACTGAACGGCAAAATTCACTAGTGATGTCCTCCTCAAGTAACTACATCATAAATGATGTAAAGCATTTCTTTCCTTAAGACTGTCTTCATGCATATTTTACTATGAATCAGGATATTGTTCATCCTCTGCGAATCTCATCCAACAGTGCCTGAACAACATGTGAATGACTGTATATACAACCACTCACTGCACCAATAAGGCATTTAGAAGAAAAAAGTACATTAGGATAAAGAATCCTTAATGTACTCTTTCAATACTTGTTTATTCAGATACTGCTTCTGTTTCTGCAGGAGTTTCCGCCGCTGCTGTTTCTTCTGTAACTTCTGCTGTTTCTTCTGCCGGTTCTTCAGGTTCCGGATCCATAATCGCAATGGAGGATACAGTCTGATCATCCTTCAGAGAGATTACCTTTACACCACGAGCAGAACGTCCAAGAACATTGACCTGCTTCAGGGAGATACGGATGACAATACCTACATTCGTAATGATCATGCAGTCTTCATCACCGTTTACAGCCTTCAGACATACCAGATCACCTGTATTCTCAGAGATTGCTACAGCCTTGACACCCTTGGCACCACGGTTGGTCAGTCTGAATTCATCGATGACACTCAGTTTGCCATAACCCTTTTCAGTAACTGTGAGGATATACTTTCCTTCTTCACTAGTAGCCATACCGGAAACGATGCAGCCATCTGTATTGAAGCCCTTTACACCGACTGCAGTTCTGCCCATCGGTCTGATCTGGTCTTCATTGAAACGAACAGCCTTACCGTTCGTACCGGCAATGACAATCTCAGCATGACCGGATGTGCCCTTTACAAAGGCAAGTTCATCACCTTCGTTCAGACCGATCGCGATCTTACCGTTCTTGTTGATATTCTCGAAATTACTGACTTCCGTACGCTTGATGACACCCTGTCTTGTAACGAAGAACAGGTACTTGGATTCATCATCCTTTGCATAAGGTACCATTGCACAGATCTTCTCGGAACGGTCAATCGCAATCAGATTAATTGCCGGAATACCCTTACTTGTTCTGGAGAATTCAGGAACGTTGTAGCCTCTGATACGATATGCCTTGCCCTTGTTTGTCAATAACAGCAGGTGATCATGTGTGGACATGGTAATGAACTGATCGATGACATCGTTCTTGTTCAGTTCCATACCCTTGATACCCTTGCCACCTCTGTTCTGTACACGGTAATTATCTGTAGTCATACGCTTGATATAACCATTTTCAGACAGAGAGATAATGACATTCTGTACAGGAATCAGATCTTCATCTTCCATATCTGCCGGAGCATCGATGATTTCACTTCTTCTATCATCCGCATACTTCAGCTTAATTGCAGTCAGTTCATCCTTGATAATCTGCATGACTCTGCTGTGATTAGCCAGAATATCCTGCAGATCAGCAATCTTGATCAGCAGTTCCTGATATTCATTCTCAATCTTTTCACGTTCCAGACCTGTCAGTCTTCTAAACTGCATATCGAGAATTGCCTTTGCCTGAATTTCATCCAGACCAAAGCCTTCCATCAGACGAGGCATTGCTTCGTTGGCATCACGGGAATCACGGATGGTATGAATAATTGCATCCAGATTATCTACCGCAATACGTAAGCCTTCCAGGATATGAGCTCTTTCCTGTGCCTTCTTCAGATCATACTGAGTACGTCTGACAACAACATCAATCTGATGATCAATATAGCCATTGATCAGATCCTTCATGCTGGCAAGACGCGGAACCTTGCCGAACAGTACGACGTTGTTTACACCGAAGTTGGACTGCAGCGGAGAGAGTCTGTACAGCTGATTCAGCAGTACTTCCGGCTGAACATCCTTACGCAGTTCCATAACAACACGAACACCGTTCATATTGGATTCATCACGCAGGTCTGTAATACCTTCAATCTGCTTATCACGAGCCAGCTGTGCGATCTTTTCGACCATCAGAGCCTTGTTTACCATGTAAGGCAGTTCGTATACAACAATACGGGACTTGCCATTAGGCATTTCCTCAATTGTTGTCTTAGCACGCATTACGATTGTACCGCGGCCTGTTTCAAAAGCCTGACGGATACCGCTTCTGCCCAGGATATAACCGCCTGTAGGGAAGTCAGGACCCTTGATATACTGCATCAGCTCAGTATTTGTAATCTCAGGATTATTCATGACAGCGATCACACCATCAATGGTTTCACCAAGATTATGCGGAGCTACATTGGTTGCCATACCTACGGCAATACCTGTAGAACCATTGACGATCAGGTTCGGGAAACGGGAAGGAAGTACATCCGGTTCAGTATCCTCACCATCGTAGTTAGGACTCATATCTACGGTTTCTTTATCCAGATCTCTTAACATTTCAGAAGCGATCTTGGACATACGTGCTTCGGTATAACGCATTGCCGCTGCACCATCGCCATCCATGGAACCGAAGTTGCCATGACCATCGACTAATGTATTTCTCATATTCCAGGACTGAGCCATGTATACCAGCGCACCATAGATGGAGGAGTCACCGTGGGGATGATATTTACCCATGGTGTCACCGACAATACGTGCACACTTACGATAAGGCTTATCCGGACCATTGTTCATTTCACCCATTGCATAGAGAATTCGTCTCTGTACGGGCTTGAGACCATCTCTGACATTCGGCAGCGCACGGGCTACAATAACAGACATTGCATAGTCGACGAAGTCTGTCTTCATTTCCTTGGTCAGATCTGTTTCTGTAATATGTCCCGGGTCAAATTTTGACTCGTCAAATTCCATAAAATCATCTAATGCCATAATCTGACCTCCTCTTATACATCAAGCTTTGCGAAGTCCGCATTCTCGATAATGAAATTCTTACGGGGTTCTACTTCATCACCCATCATGATGTCAAAGTAGCTGTCTGCCAGTTCGGCATCGTCAAGATTGATACGAATCAGTGTTCTGTTCTTCGGATCCATTGTTGTTTCCCACAGCTGTTCAGGGTCCATTTCACCTAAACCTTTGTAACGCTGCAGACTCAGACGGTCACCCATCTCACGACGGATCTGTGCTGCCTGCGCTTCTGTATACGCATAGCGTACAGTCTGACCCTTCTGGATCTTATACAGCGGCGGCTGAGCGATATATACATAGCCCTGTTCGATAATCGGCTTCATGTATCTGTAGAAGAAAGTCAGAAGCAGAATACGGATATGCGCACCATCGACGTCGGCATCGGTCATGATGACAATCTTGTTGTAACGGAGCTTGGATGTATCAATTTCGTCCAGGATACCGCAGCCAAAGGCAGTGATCATGGAGCGGATTTCGTTATTGTCGAAGACACGATGCTGACGTGCCTTTTCTACGTTCAGGATCTTACCTCTTAACGGCAGAATCGCCTGGAAGTGAGAGTCTCTGCCCTGCTTTGCGGAACCGCCGGCGGAGTCACCCTCGACAATATAGATTTCGCAGATGCTTGCATCCTTGGAAGAACAGTCGGAAAGCTTGCCGGGAAGAGAAGAGATATCCATAGCACTCTTTCTTCTTGTCAGTTCTCTTGCCTTACGAGCCGCAATACGCGCCTGAGAGGCCACAGAAGCCTTTTCGATGATGGACTTAGCCTCATCCGGATTCTCCATCAGGAAGCGCTCCAGAGCCGTTCCGAAGATATCAGAGACAATCTTACGTACTTCACTGTTGCCCAGCTTTGTCTTTGTCTGTCCTTCGTACTGAGGATCAGGATGCTTGACACTGATAACAGCAGTAATACCTTCACGGCAGTCATCGGAAGTCAGATTGTCATCCTTTTCCTTTAACAGACCTACGGTTCTTGCATACTTGTTGATGACACGGTTCAGAGCCAGTCTGAAGCCTTCTTCGTGTGTACCGCCTTCGATCGTATTGATGTTATTGCAGAAAGTATAAACAGAAGGATTGTAGCCATCGTTATACTGGATTGCTGCTTCTACCTGAATATCGCTTTCATATCCTTCGGCATAGACAATGCTGTCATGGATTGTTTTTCTTGATCTGTTCAGATAGCTGATATATTCCTTCAGACCACCTTCAAACAGGAACTCATGATGTCTCTTTTCCTCTTCCACACGGGCATCGTTGAAGACCAGACGAATACCCTTGTTCAGGAAAGCAAGCTGTCTGAGACGGTCTCTGATTGTGTTGTGATCATATACAGTTGTTTCCGTAAAGATCTCAGGATCTGCCTTGAAACGAACAGTAGAACCATGCTTAGCAGGATCACAATCACCGATCATCTTCAGAGGTTCCTTTTCATGACCGCCGTTTTCGAATGCTACATAGTACATCTTTCCTTCGTGATATACCGTAACATCCAGATATTCAGACAATGCATTTACTACAGATGCACCTACACCATGCAGACCGCCGGAAATCTTATACGCACCGCCGCCGAACTTACCGCCGGCATGCAGTACGGTAAAGATTGTTTCGATCGTAGACTTGCCTGTCTTTGCATTCATACCTGTAGGCATACCACGGCCATCATCATCAACAGTGACGATATTGTTTTCATCGATGCTTACAGTAACAGTCGTTGCATAGCCGGCCATGGCTTCGTCGATACCGTTATCCACGATTTCCCATACCAGATGATGCAGACCTTTCGCAGAAGTCGAACCGATGTACATACCGGGACGCTTGCGGACAGCTTCCAGACCATCCAGTACCTGGATTTCGGAGTCGTCGTATTCTTCTGTTACCTTGGCGTCAATTCTGCCGCCCATGACTGCTTCAGTTCCATCTTCTGTTTTGATGATTTCACCGATGCTTGTGTTGTTTTCGCTCATTCCTACGCCCCCTCTTTACAGTGCGATCAGACTGCCGTCTTCGATCACAAACTGCTTCATATCAGCATCTTTCATAAACTGCGGAACTTCCGTTGCCGTGATCATGCACTGATACGGCTCACAGACCATCTCCAGCAGTTTCTGCTGACGTTCGCTGTCCAGTTCGCTCAGAACATCATCCAGCAGGAGAACAGGGCTCCTGTCGGTTTCTGTGCGTATGAAGTCCAGTAATGCAAGCTTGAAGGCAAGCATTGTCATACGCTTCTGTCCCTGACTGGCCAGCATTGTTATATTCGTACCATTCATCTCGAAGATAAGATCCTCATGATGAATGCCGCATGTTGTCACATGTTTCTCAAGATCGTGATCACGAGCATCACGATGCATCTTCAATAAAGCTTCTTCCAGATTCTCCGTTTCCGTGATACAGCACTTGTACTTCATTCTTACTATTACCGAATCACCGGACAATTCCCTGTAATAATTCGTAATTCCTGCATCAATGCTTTCGCAGAACTTCCTTCTTATCTGCACGATCATCACTTCCATTGCCGCCATCTGCTCATCCAGCGTATCCAGAAGACTGCGGTCGATGCGGTCGTTCTTGAGAAGAATGTTGCGGTCTTTCAGCAGATTCTGATAGCGGTTTAATGCTGCAAGATACCTGCCTGAGATCTTGGTGATTTCCTGATTCATCACCCTGCGGCGATCGGCAGGTGAATCTGTAAACAAAGTCAGATCATCCGGTGCAAACAGCACGACATTCAGAAGACCTACAAATTCACTGCTTCGCTTCACCGGCTGTCTGCGCACCTTCAACGTTTTCCCTTTCGGGTGAATAATCGCTTCCAGTTCACGCTCCATGCCGTCATCGTATACACAGCTGATATCCGCAAACGGTGCATCATTTCTGATCAGCCTGCGATCGTTGGAAATACGATGGGAACGGGTCATGGAAAGATAAACCAGACTCTCCAGAAGATTTGTTTTTCCCTGGGCATTCTTTCCTGTGATCAGATTGAGACCGGGAGAGAATGTCACTTCCGCTTTCTCGTAATTGCGGAAGTTTCTCAGTTTCAGACTTTTGACAATCATCAGCCGATAACGTACTTCTTTCCGTTTACGACGATGCTGTCGCCGGGATACAGCTTTCTGCCTCTGCGGTCTTCCTTGACACCGTTGACAAGGATATCAAGTTCCTTGACCATCAGCTTTGCTTCACCGCCTGTTGCAGCAATACCGCTCAGCTTCAGAAATGCCTGCAGCGTAATGTACTCTGTTGTAATCGTAATCATGGCTACCTCCCGCAAAAAGAGCATAAAGCCCCTGATTATTTTACCACAAAACAATACTTTTTTGATGACCCAAAGAGCGAAATATGCCCTTTTCAGCGAATATGAGGCCTGTTTTCTCTGAATGATTCAGAAGTTATCCAATACCTTTTTTTTCTCAGAAGGCTTTTAAGGGCAAAAATATAAAGCGTATATATAAAAAAGCGGTCAATTTTCAATGACCGCTGTCAGAATCTGTAACTCACTGATTTTTAAGTCTATTCCGTCATACGACGCTGTCTGATGATTTCCTGCTTCTTGCCGGAAATTCTGCCCAGACCATAGAACACAAGGCACGCTGCCAGCAGGTTGATCCAGCCGATATGTGCAGGGTTCATGCTGTTGCCGATACCGATGGCAATGTTTGCAAAGCCAATGCACTTCAGTGTTCTTTCAATGCCCTGCAGATGTTCTGCACGGGATTCGAGATCAGAGAACATTTCGAAGGAACCGTTGGAAATGTGCTTGCGGAAGTACATCCAGCCGGCAACACCGCCTTCGATATATTCAGCACCTGTATCTTCCATAAAGCTGATCATGCCTCTGTCACCATGACACATGCGAATTGTATATACTTCCGGTTCTGTTCTTTCAAACTCATATCTGCAGATACCTGTACGGCATAATGCCCATCCGGCCGCAGCCATTTCGTTGAGCCAGTCTTCTTCTTTTTCAAAGTCCCATACCCAGAACCACTTTCTGATTGTTCTTGTTTCTGTCATAACTCCTCCTTAAGGATTGCCTCACCATTTTCTACAAGCTGGCGAAGTCTCTTTAATTCATTCTTCAGCACATGTCTGCCCTTCTCTGTAAGGCAGTATTCCTTCCTGCGGCTGCCGTTTTCCACAGGAAGCTGTATGATCCATCCCTTATCACAAAGACCGTTCAGAGCCCCGTAAAGCGTGCCGGCGGCCAGCTTTACACGTCCTTCCGACATTGCCTCCGCCTTCTGCATGATGCCATAGCCATGCTGAGGGGTATGCAGGGATAACAGGATGTAATATGTAGCTTCTGTTAATACAACATTGTCGTTCATCAGTTCACCTCTTTCGGATGACGATATATCGTCTCTCGATACATCTGATTACATTATATCGTCTTCCGATATAATTGCAACAAAAAAAAAGACACAGTTATCAAATAACCATGTCTTCATGTACAGATCAGTTATATGTACGAACCGGCAGTACCAGCTGCAGGATTGTGTCGTCATTTCTGGATGTCAGAATGAACGGTCTCATTTCACCTGTGAAGCGGATGATGATTTCATCACCATTGAGAACCTTAGCGGCATCCATAACGTATGTACCGGAGAAGCTGATATCCAGCGGTTCACCTTCATATACACCATTCAGTGTTTCATGGGATTCACCGACTTCCTGGCTCTTGTTTGTTAATACAACTTCACCCGGAGCACACTGCAGACGGTCAACTGTCATGTTGTCGTTCTTGATGAATGTAGTACGGTCAATTGCCTTGATGAAATCATGTCTGTTCATTGTCAGGGAATACTTAAATTCCTTCGGGATCAGACGATCTGTTTCCGGATAACCGCCATCCAGCAGTCTTGTCTGCAGGACAGAATCGGAGCTGACAAACTGTGCCTTCTTGTCATTCATGTAGATGGTTACAGGTTCATCGGGATTGCGCAGGATGACACCCTTTACTTCATTGAGAGAACGGGAAGGAATTGTGATATTGAAGGAACCTTCACTCTGCAGAGTGATTGTCTTCTTAGCAAGACGATAGGAGTCTGTTGCTGTGCAGCTGAGAACTTTATCTGCATACTTGAAGTTAACACCAGTCAGAACCGGCTTTGTTTCCTTTACAGAAGCAGCGAATGTAGTCTGATCAATGATTTCCTGCAGAACTCCAGCAGTCAGATCGACGGAATTACCGGGCTGAGAGAAGTCGATTGTAGGATAATCACTGACATTCATACCGTTGATCTTGAATACAGCAGAGTTGCCGGAGAACTTTGTCAGACAGCCATCGATGATTTCTACCTGAATCAATTCAGAGTCGATCTTTCTTACGATATCCAGCAGATACTTTGCTTCGATCAGAATGGAACCATCTTCAACAATTGTCAGTTTGTTACTGTCATCAGCAGTCAGTTTCTTCTGGATGGAAATGGAACCATCACTGCCTGTCATTGTAATTGTATCTGTCTTAGCAGAGAGAAGCAGACCTCTTAAAGAAGGCTGCGGGGAATTCGGGGAAATGGCACGAGCTGTCTGCTGCAGTGCATTTGAGAATTCGTTCTTGGAAACTGTGAAATTCATTGGGGAACCCTCCTGTAATATATATTCTTTTTAAGTGTTTATTATTATTAAGCCTGTGGAAAATGTGGATAACTCTCCAAAAGTGCTTATTTTACGCTGTTTTCTGCTGTTTTTTATATGTGGATAAACAGTGGAGAAATTTGTGGATAATCAGGCGTTGATCAGATTTTCGATCTCAGAGACCGCTGCGGCATAGGTCGGATCCTTGGCAATCTGACGTTCTACCTTTGTGCAGGCACTGATAATTGTAGAATGATCACGGCCGCCGAATTCATCGCCGATCTTGATGTAGGAAATATCCAGAAGCTTGCGGCAGAGATAGATCGAAATATGACGTGCATTGGAAATATTCTTTGTACGTGTCTTCGATGTGATCTGCTGTCTGGTCAGACCATAGTATTCCGCAACAGCCTTGATGATCTTCTTGGGAGAAAGACCGTTCTTATCGGAAACAACAGCCTGACTCTTAAGTGCATTCATAACTGTTTCAAAGCGAATGCATGCACCATCCGGCTGGAACTGAATCGCGTAGAACAGAACTCTGTTCCATGCCCCTTCCAGATCACGGACATTGCCGGAGAAGTTGGATGCAATGTATGTCAGACCTTCCTGGTCAACATCATCGATACCATAGCCGTTCTGCTTGATCTTCATCTGCAGAATAGCCAGGGATGTTTCAAACTCCGGAGAGTCAATGCCGACGGAAAGACCGCTGGAGAAACGGCTGATCAGACGATCTTCCAGGCCTTTGATTTCCTTAGGCTGACGGTCAGAAGCAATGCAGATCTGCTTTCTGTTGTTTACCAGTTCGTTATAGATGGTAAAGAAGACTTCATGAGACTTTTCCTTACCGGCAAGGAACTGGATATCATCTACCAGAAGCAGGTCAACGCTGTACATAAAGCGCTTAAAAGCTTCGATTTTGTTATCACGAATTGCATTGACGACAGTGTCAACGAACTTCAGAGACTCGGTATAATATATTTTCTTGGTCGGATCCTGCTTGAGGATATGATTGGCAATGGACATCAGAAGATGTGTCTTGCCAAGACCTGAATTACCGTAGATAAACAGAGGATTGAAGAACTTACCGGGATTCAATGCGCAGGCAAGCGCAGCCGCATGGCTTTCGCGGTTGCAGTCGCCGACTACAAAGTTATCAAATGTATAGTCGCTCTTGAGCGGCATGGATTCAAAGTCTTCTTCATCGAAAGCAGCAGTTTCCAGTTCAGCTGCAGGAGCAGCGGCAGGAAGCTGATTGCTTGTATAAACCTCCAGAATCAGAGGATTCTCCAGCTGCAGCATATCTACCATTACCTGGCAGATCGTTTCAGACATACTGTTGACAATAATTCTGGCTACTTCGTTCGGTGCAATCAGGATCATCTTGGATTCTGTTAATGCATAAAGCGAACAGGGAGCGAAGAAGTTTGTTTTCATCTCTGGGTCTACGGTATGATTTTCATCTACGTACTGAAGGAAACTGTTCCAGGTATCCGTCAGATACTGATCTTTAGTGCTGGTCATAATCGTAAAAACTCCTGTAATTCACCATAGGTGCAAGGTAATTCTAGACTTCACTATATAGAAAATCTAGAAGAAATCAGAAGGCGGAATTTTTGTCCACAGAAGTCCAATTTCTATAAATGGCATAAGTACGCGATATTTTTGAGTTTTCCACAGTTTCCCACAACTTTTTAATGTGGAAAAAATGTGGAGAGGAAAACTTAAATGTGGGTAAGTGTGGATTTTGTGGGAAACTGTATTTAACACACGTAATTCACCACACTTTCAACATCTGAAAAATAGCTTATTTATGCGAAATATTGCACTTTTCGACAGTTTTCAACACATGTGGAAAAGTACTGTTTGTGGATTGGGGATTACTGGTGGAGAAATCCACATTTTCTCCACAGGCATTTTCGAACAAAAATTGTGGAAAAGTCGGAAAATCGGCATGGTTATGCGATTTCTGCATGTATGTGGAAAACTTGTGCGGAAATCCGTTTTTCCACTGAAGTTATCCACAGTTTTCAATGCTGATAGGAAAACTGTGGAGAAATATAAAAAATGCCTGTCAGCAACAGGAAAATGACTTATATATAGTAATATTCAAATCATAAGTACTTGTGTATGAGAGGTTAGTTTTTAAGTAATAAAGAATTTTCAGAAACGCATAAATAAGAGGCGAACCTAGAAAATACATTAACAATCTGACTCATATGTACGAACTTTTCGGACATCGTCAGGATTGATTTGTCACTTCTTGATATAAATACTTGGATCGTTATATGTAGAAGTTACTGCTCTATCAAACTGAACTTCTTCAGGCAGTTTATTAGAGCAGTAACTAATTACATAATCCTTTAGTTAGTATCAATTCACTAGTGGAGATAAAACACTTATTCTTCTTTTCTTGAATGGAGTAGAATCAAGACTCCTGAGATATAGAAGAATGCAGCTGTTACAATTACCTGTGCTGTAAAATTGTGGGCAAGTGCTTCGCTGAGGGAGGGATCTATATATACTAACTTCTTGCACAGAAAATGAACTAGCGGCACGGGGAGAATAAATCCCAAGAATAGAAATAGGATTCCTAATATCATTACATTACCCTTGGAATACTTTGGTTTTATGTATGTATGTGTTTGCATAGTATGTTTCTGCTCCTGAGATTCCAAATGTAACATATCCATATCCTCCAATATTGACAGTTCCGCTTAAGTAACCACTTGTTTGTGAACCGTAAGTATACCAATCTCCATCGATAATATATTCTATTGAGTAAGAATTTTTCAGCCATTCTTCAATCGTTCCTGAAAATCTTCGATAGGTTCCCAAATATTCACGATTAAGATGAGTCGAATAAATTGAAAGAATTCCCCAGCTACTCGTTCCTTCGGATGTATTGCAGTAAAAATCAATCTTAGGTACATATAATCCGCCATTTACTGAGAAAGGGACTGATAAAACGCGTGTACTGTTTCCAGATGAAAGAGCTTCAGCTTCAGCTTTAACACCACCAAGTTCGCTATATGCTGTCATCCAGGAAACTGAATACGCATCCATATAGTATTCAACCATTTCATCAAACGTCATTGGAGCGCTGATACGCTGACTCTGAATAGCAGGCGACTCATCTACATACTGTTTCTCTTCAGCAGACACACTAATTGCGGAATTTAAAATCATACAAAGTGAAATTAATACTTTTCCAAACCTCTTCATATTTCAACCTTCCTTTTGTGCGATATCCAAACAATAAGTTGATAACTATTTACCGGCAAGAATGCAGGTAAATAATAAGAACAAATATTACAAAAATCTCGAACCTACATTCTTGTATCAGATACAATCTATTCTGTATTTCGCTGTACTCTGCTTTGATATAGAAGTGGCCACTATCACACCATAATTCTCCAGACATATATTCGTAATTCATATCACTCATTGAATGTCTATCTGTAATTACATATTAGTGTTTATGTATATGAATGTAAAATACAGAAAATTTATATTATAGAGATCCCGTTTTCTGTATTTCTTCTTTTCTCTCGTATAAGTTTTCATACTTATATTCCTTGAAATTGAGTTACTGGATATATTCGTCTGAAAATATGCGTATTCATGGAAAAAATGATTTCCTACGCTGTCTCTCAGCTGATAATTCATACAGTTTTCTATATAGTATATTTTTATATCAGCCCGTATAATAAAAACAAAGTGATGGTATATAGTATGAATTTACACAAATTACAGAACTTTCTGTATGTCGTACAGGATGGTTCTCTTTCCGCTGCAGCTAAGCGTTTGAATATCACTCAGCCTTCTCTATCAATCCAGATGAAGGAATTAGAGGAAGAACTTGGTGTTACTCTTTTCTTCAGGGAAAAGAAAAGGCTTCATCTTACTTCTTCTGGTCATCATCTTGTTGAAAAAGCAAAGGAGCTGCTGGAACACAGCGACAAAGTATCCAGAGAAATTAAAGCTTTTGATAATTCACTTTCCAGCGATATCTGGATCGGCGGTCTTTCATCTCCCCTGACCTCTTATCTTGCAAAAGAAATAGCTGAATTTGTAAAGGTGTATCCTGAAACAACTGTACATATGCGAAGTTCCAGTGAAGGTGTTCTTGATCAGATGTTAACAGATCATCTGATTGACATTGCTTTTGCAGGTGTAATTCGTAACGATACGGATAGATATGAGTATTTAGAATTTCCGGAAAGGGAGACATGGGGAATATTAACTACCAAAGATGGATTCTTATCAGAAAAACAAGTGATTCATCCTGAAGATCTGACAGATGTACCGCTCATTACAGATCAGCTCGCATTTGATGAAGTTATATTACCCTGGATTGGAGCATACAAAGATAACCTGCGTATCTTTGGAACAGGCAATCTGATGTCAAATAACATCTATCTCGTGAAGGAGAAACTGGGCGTAATGATCATGTGGAAAGATGATCTGTATACCGGCACAGACAGTATTTTTAAGTTCATTCCATTTGATCCAGTGATGACTACTTCGCTTTATCTGAAGTGGGAAAAAGGCATTGATAAATCACCGACTGTTTTCAGGTTCCTGAGTC
>JAZUHS010000241.1:0-6692 GCA_045641845.1 Bulleidia sp.
CTTGCCTCACAGAACGACATGGCTACGATCCGACTTGATCAAAATCAAGGAAAGCTTCGAGAGCTTTTTCAGCATTCGCACACAGCGTGCCGACATGCTCATCAACAAGTTCGTTTGTCCATTCTCTTGTCTCAGTCATATTATTCCTCCTTGTGACTTCACCTTTGAACCAGTACATGGTTTCGTCAGATGCCCTCATAGAATATTAGTTTGTGAATATTTTGTCAATTGATATGTGATTCAATTAACATATTATTCAGAATGGATACGCTTACATTTAAGAAATACAGAAAAGGAAGCCTGCATCATCATTTTTTGCAGGCTTCCCCCATTACTTCTTGAGCGTTCTCGAAAACTCTTTGAGCCAGTAAACAACGCTCTTTTTTACTGACTCATTTTTGTATTTACCCCCAACTTTTTGCCTGCAGCCCTTGACATTTACTGCTCGCGGCGCCTCGCTTCGCTCGCTTTAGGTAAAAGTGAAGGAGGTAAGCTGTATGCTTAAACATATCTCTTCGATTTGGGATTATCGTGATTTTCTCAAATCGCAGGAATTTATTTTGAATTGCGATCAGCGCAAACGTTTGTCTTCTAAACTTTACCGTTCTGCTTTACACAAACTTAAGAAGCTGGACCCCCGCCTGGCTTCTGATCTTCTTTCATCCCTGTACTCCCATACAGGCAGGCCTGCTATCGATCCCTCTCTTCTTATCCGTTCTTTCATTCTTATGCTGCACCTTGGCTACACTTCCATCAGCCGATGGTGCGATGATCTTCATTGCGATTCTCTTCTTCAATATCTCATCGCTTCTTTCGATCCTCCTTCCGTATCTTCCCACTATGATTTCATCATCAGGCTTACCGGTGATGATCCTCATCTGGATGAGCTCTATCCCAAGGATCACTACAGTAAACCTCCGAAACAGAAACCAAAGCATGGTGAAAAGCTTAACAACTATTCTCATACCGATACTTACTATCTTCTCGACCAATATAAAAACGGTGCCGAGAGTGATCGCGAACGGCTGATGTTTACGCTTCAGTCATTGTTCAATGCCTTAGCCGTCATCCCTTCCCTTGACACAGGTTTCATCGACAAGGATCAGCTGATCCTTTCCGGTGATGGTTCTTCTCTTCATATCCACGCTTCAAGGTATGGCCACCGTGTAGCTGTTGGCAATGAAGATGAGCCTGTCTTTCGCTTCTCTGCACCTGACGCTGATATCGGCTGGGACTCAGATCTTGAATCCTTTTATCTGGGTTTTACTTTCTACAATATCTCCTGTCACAATCCTTCAAGAAATATCGACCTCCCCGTCTTTATCTCTTTGGAGAAAGCTTCCAGGCACGACGCTCTGACTTCCATTTCAGCCGCCGCTCAATTGTTTGACATGAATCCTGACCTGCACCCTTTATACATGTGCCTTGATTCCGCCTCTGACAGTATGCCCATCTACCAATACTTTCGTCTTAATCATATTATCCCAGTCATTGATCATAATCCAAGACGAGATTCTTCCAAATCTTCTCCAGAGAAAAATCATCTTTCCAAGAATGGCATTCCGACCTGTGATGCCGGTCTTGAAATGATCAACTATGGCTATGATATACAGCGCTGCAGGCGCAAATTCAGATGTCCGCTTACCCTTGGAAAGATCGATCATTGTGATCACAAAGATCAATGCAGTTCCTCTGCTTACGGACGAGTTGTGTATATCAACGATGGAGATGATGCCCGCAACGGCGGACCGCTTCTTTACAGGTCTGATAAATGGAAACAGATCTACAAAAACAGAACATGTACAGAACGTATCAATAACCGCGTATTGAATGACTATCATCTTCATCAGATGCGCGTCCGCAATGGTGCTAAAAATGCATTCTTTGCCATTTTCGCAGGAATCAATATCCATCTGGATGCCTGGATCAAAAACGAAATTTAAGCATTGAACAATTCTCTTTTGAAAGAACTTTATATCCAAGGTTGTTTTTATTGCGCCCTGGTCGCTTCTTTTATATCTGAGATCTATTGATCGACAGATATCGGTTAAGTATGTCTTGAGTTTTCGAGACTACTCTTCTTCAAAACTTCTTCTGACGCCAGACCAAAATGCACAAACGCTCTGGCCAGACCATCTTCGAGAATATGATCGGTGATATAATCCGCTGCTTCCTTTGTAGCCGGAGTGGAATTTCCCATTGCTATACCGGTACCGCAGGCTGTAAACATCGGAATATCATTGTCGCTGTCGCCAAAGCCATAGGCATCTTTCAGATCCGCGCCATAATAGGCAAGCACAGCTCTGACTCCCGAAGCCTTGGAGATGTTTCTGTCAGTCACTTCACCGATACAGAAATGATCGTCCTTCAGTTCCATCGCCTTCGTCAGAATATAGGGTTCAGGCAGACGCCTTTCCAGCTCAGGATAAATCGGTTCCCAATCCGGGGCAAAGCAGCACATTTTGTAGATACGGTCATCCAGCTCACAGCCATGTTCCTCCGTATATGTGCAGACCTTTTCCAGATTCTTTACACATACCTCACGATCATCACTGCCGCCGGAGAAATACCAGAGCAGTGCCTCATAACCGCGCGGATTGCAGTATGTTCCGGCTTCCCCTTCCAGCGAATAGCCGCCGCCAAGATCATCAATGATCTTTTTCAGCATGGTGACTTCCTCAGTCTTCATCGGAGTATTGACGATGCATTCTCCTTCAGCATATACATTGCCGCCGGCACCGAAAACAAAGCCATCTACATCATAGTTCAGATAGGAAGAACCTTCGGAAAGTGAACGTCCGGTGCAGAGATAGATCTTATGACCCATTTCCCGTGCAGACTTCAGTGCCCTTTCCGCACTTTCAGGAATGCGGGCAATCTGTGAAGAGAACAGTGTTCCATCAACGTCAAGAAATATATACTTTGTCATGCTCTCACCTCAGATTGCTCGATAATTCATCCACTTGCCGGAACGATAGCGATGCACAAAGAAGATAATGCGCACTACCCAGTCCAGATACATAGCAAGACGTGTACCGATTACGCCTAAACCAAGGATACGGCCAAAAACAAAGGCACCGCCGACTCTTGCCGCAAACATCGAGCAGACACCGACATACATGGTAAAGCGGGCATCTCCTGCCGCACGCAGTGATGTCGGCAGAACAAATGCCACTGCATGCATCAAGGCAACAGCAATGCATTCCATAGAAGCAATACGACGTGTAATCGCTGCTGTCTCGGCGCTTAACGTATAGAAGTTCAAGGCAATCGGGAACATGAACATCAGCATCATATTGGACACAATTGCCATGACCCATGCCCATTTGACCAGCTTGCGGATGAAGTACTTTGCTTCATCGTAATCATTGGCACCAACACACTGTCCGACAACCGTAACAACCGCCAGATTCATCGACATTTCCGTTGTATATGCCAATGTCACAAGACTGTTGGCAACACCGTTTGCTGCAATCTGAGAAGTACCGAATGTCGAAACAATGGAAGATACCAGAATCTTGCCGAACTGGAACAGACCGTTTTCAATGCTGTTGGGCACGGCGATGTTGAGAATACGCTTCAGGATATTCGCATGCCAGGAAAAGATATTCTTCCATGACAGCGAAAGCGGATGAGATGCATCAAAGGCAAGGTAAACCATGATCACAGCCGCAACCGCGCGTGAAATCAATGTCGGCCAGGCAACACCGGCCGCACCCATCTTCAGCAGGATAACACCGATATAGTTGCCGACAACATTGATGAAATTCATGACAAAGGAAACATACATGGTTGTCTTTGTCATTGACATCGAACGGAAGATCGCAGCGGAGCTGTTATAGATTCCCAGAAACGGGAAAGACAGTGCTGTAATCCAGAAATATGTGCAGGCAGCTTCCATGACATCGGAAGCTACACTGCCGTAAAGAACACCGAGAATCTGTCTGTGAAAAGCAATGCACAAAACTGCAATCCCACCGGAAATGACAGTCGCAATCAATACCAGCTGAGAAGCCGCAAGATCAGCGTTTTTACGATCATGGTTGCCAAGGTATTGGGAAACAATAACCGCACCGCCGCCGGCCAGTGCTGCCAGAAGATTGATTGCAAGCGCATTTACATCATTGACAATGGATACACCTGAAATCGCTGCTTCACCGGCAGAAGATACCATGATGGTATCCACCATACCGACAAGCATCGCCAGCAGCTGTTCCAGAATCAGAGGAATGATCAGCCTGCGCAGCTGTTCGTTGGAAAACAGATGTTTTTTCTGCTGTAAAGCCATCTGTGTCATAGTACGTATTTATCCTTCAATCTGCTTGTTAACTTTGATCGTAGCGGCATATGCACTGTTGCACAGACCCAGAATTGCGGAGAGGATGAACAGTGTTTCAATACCTAATGTCTGCCAGATCCAGCCGCCGAACAGAGCAATCAGAATCGTGATCATATGGTTCACAGAAACACCTGTAGAGATCGTTGCCTTGACTTCATCAGGATCATCGGAAAGGCTCTGTACATAAACATTGGAAGCCATGGAAGCAAGGGAAATCACTGAGTCGAGTACATAGTTAATGCAGCAGACAACAAAGGCAATGTTCATCGGGAACAGATGAGGGTCAAAGCCATAAAAGAAGCATACAATCACCAGAATCAACGTATCGGATACCATGACGATCTTATAGCCCAGCTTGTCGATGATACGTCCTACCACCGGTGCCAGGAAGAAAGAGCACAGCGCACTGATTGCAAACAGCATTGAAATCACCTGCGTACCGGCTCCATAGAAAAGAATCAGAACATACGGACCGAAAGTAAAGAATACCTGCTTGCGGGCACCGTAGAAGATTTCCAGGAAGTAGTACTTTGTATACTTCTTATGGAAATAGAAACGCTGTCTTGTCTTATCTGTTTCGGAATTGCCATGAAGACGGAAAGAGCACCATACACCAAAGGCAGTAATCAGTGTCGCTACTGCGAATACTGCTCTGTAGGTTGTTAAAGAACCCTTCACAAATGTAAAGGCAATGATGATCAGAATATAACCGGCAAGATTACCGATCTGATGTACAGCATTCTGCAGACCAAGAGCCTCACCGCCCTTGCCTTTATGCGAATACTCCAGAGACAGTGTATTCTTCATACCAAGCTGTACATGTTCACCAAGGGAATACATGCAGATGGCAAGAGTAACCATAACTCTGCTTGCCGGAACTACAGCGTGCATGCCCATGCCGACCAGCATGATCACAGCACCGAGTTTATAGATTTTCTCTGCGGACAATGTATACAAAGCCGCAAGGATGAAGACCAGAAGCAGACCGGGGAGTTCTCTGAAGAACTCGGATACACCACGATCAAACTCTGTCATTGTAACAACTTCCGCCAGATAGTTGTCCAGAACACCTTTATACAGACCATACGCAAGTCCCATTGCAATCAATGACACCAGAAAGGCCATATAACCGGAATCAGGCTTGAATACTTCTTTAAGACGCTTCATTGCTTTTTCCTCCTTCTGCAAACGTTCATCATTATAGCAGTGTCGCCATCATCCACACATTGATATGCAACAGAAAAAAGAGACTCTTGCGAGAGTCTCTCTTCAATTCATCAGATTAATGAATAATCGAGTGAATTAGTGCTTTCTGTTCAGTGCGAACCAAGCAGCTGCAGCCAGACCAGCGAACGCAGCCATCATGCCGCCCAGGATACCACCATTGAAGTTATCGCCAGTGTCAACACCTGTGGAAGGCTTAGAAGGCTTAGTAGGCTTATCTTCAGGCTTTTCAGGTTCTACAGGAGTAGGATCTTCAGGCTGTTCAGGTTCAACTGCTTCATTAGCTGTCCAAGCAACTTCTCTGAGCCATGTAGCGAAGGACTGAGGCCATACAAACCAGTCATGAGAACCAGGGATGTACATGTATTCGCCAACATAATGTTCAGGGATGTTTTCAGCACACCAGTCACCGAGGGATTCACCAGCAATAGTGCCGTTGTTTCCTTCTCTTCTGGATGCGAAGTCAACAGTACCTACTGTAACCATGACGATGGGCTTAGCATAGTCATCGTTCCATTCTGTAGGAGTCTGTCCACCGGACATCATCAGGAAGTAACCGAATGCTTCAGGATGTTCAACGAACATTTCACCAGTGTTCATACCACCTGCGGACAGACCCATCAGAGCTCTGTCTTCAACAGCTGTAGAAACATTGTAGTTTTCTTCGATGAACGGGATAACAACTTCGAGCATGTTAGGCAGAGTCTTTGTGTAGTCCCAACCATACATTGTGTTATCCATTGTAACGATAACAGCTGCTTCTGTTTCGCCTGCTGCTACAAGGTTGTCCATTGTATCATCAGCGGAACCCATATGGAACCAGTCTGTTTCGTCGCCGCCGCCACCATGAGAGATGTAGATTGTCTTGTAAGGCTGTTCACGATTTGCATCGTAGCCTGCAGGCAGATATACACCCAGGTGAGACTTCTTGCCGCCCAGTGCTTCGTATTCAACATAAGACAGACTACCCTTAGCAGCTTCATCTTCTACAGGCAGGACATAGTCCATGTTAGGAGATTCGGACTGCTTTACAGGATCCCAATGGCCCTTAACAACGCTGGAGTTTGTATCGCCAGAGTTCTTGTTGCCTTCAGGGTTCATCTTGCCGTCTACGTTAGCAGGGTTAGCA
>JAZUHS010000242.1:0-2572 GCA_045641845.1 Bulleidia sp.
ATTCGATTTCGGAGATCACTGTATTGTCCTGAATGCGAGCGGAAACAGAGAGAACCTGAGTCTTGAACAGAACGCCTTTCTTGACTACATTAGAGAGGGGAAGGTCACAGACACATTGACAGAGAAGCTTGAGAAGCTGTCAGAGAAGGTGAATGAAGATCCGTCTGTGAAGGATAAGATCATGGAAAAGGAATATGAAATGAGACTGGCGAAAGAGGCAGCACGTGAAGAGGGACTTGCAGAAGGACTTGCAGAAGGACTTGCAGAAGGACGCGCAGAAGGACGCGCAGAAGGCCGTGCGGAAGAACAGCTTACGTCGGCAGTTAAGTATACTGCTGCTCTTGTAAAGCGTGGAATCTCCGTTGAAGATGCAATGAAGATGCTGGAACTTTCCGATGATGTGAAAGAAGCAGTCAGAGATGCTCTGACTGAATAGATTGATTCTTCAAAATCTGATTAACCGAAAAAGCAGTGGTTTTATGCGTGAGACCGCTGCTTTTATTTGTTTAAAACATTAAAAAAGGTGCTTCCGCGTGAACGGAAACACCTTGGAAAGCTTACGATGAATTACTTAGCGCAAGCTGCCTTTGCAGCGATGTAACCTGCGTGAGCGTCCAGAGACAGAGCTTCACGACCAGGGTAGTAGTCACCGAAGTAGTCGCCGGAGGAGATCAGACCTGCAGCGTAGAGACCGGGAACGACAGAACCATCAGCCTTGACAACTTCGAAGCTGTCGGATGTCAGGATACCACCGTAGTTGCCGCGAGTCATATCGTATTCCTTAACAGCATAGTATGTACCATCATCGATGGGAAGCAGATAATCAGCTGCCTTGCCGCAGTCTGTATCTTCACCCTTTTCGCAGAGTGCATTGTAGTTTTCGATTGTTGCGGAGAGTGCTGCTGCATCTACACCGATCATTTCAGCCAGAGCTTCGATGGAATCAGCCTTGAATGCCTGAATTGTCTTGGAGCCGCCTGCTGTCTTTTCCAGGAACTTGTCGATGTTGATGAAACGATCAGCGATTTCCTGGTCGAAGATTGCCCATGCATAGTCAAGATCATCTTCATGGATGAAGAATACCTGCTGATCATGAGGGCCTGCAGCTTCGGATACCTTTCTCTGACCGTCTCTGTCTACGAGAACGATAGAGAAGGGGAACTGGTTGTTAGGCTGACCTACAACCGGAATTTCGAAAGGATCGCAATGGAAGTTACCGGAGAGGGATTCCTGGTAAGGATGCAGAACTGCACCAGCAGCCAGAGCCATCTTCAGACCATCACCAGTGTTGCCTACTGCTGTAGCTGTATATTCACCAACTGTTTCAGGAGCGATTTCTGCATTGATTTCATCGTTTCTAGCATAGTCGCCTGTAGCCAGGATAACTGCCTTTGCGTTGAATGTCTTTGTGCCTGCCTTGCTTTCAGCAACTACACCTGTAACGGAACCGTCAGCTTCCATAACAAGTTCTGTAGCCTTTGTGTTCATGTATACTGTGACGTTTTCAGCTGCGAGCAGTTCCTTTTCCAGAGAAGCGATCAGGTTTTCGCAGCCCTTGTTCTTTGTAGCTGTATCAGCCATAACAACAGGAGCGCAGTTAGCCAGAGACTTTTCGGAAGGTGTAGGGCAGAATGTGAATGTCTTTTCTTCGAATGTGAAGTCAACACCCAGTGTGCCATACAGTTCAATTACTTCAGGGGAAACATCAAGCAGGGAAGTTACCTTAGCTTCGTTAACCTTGTTTACTTCCTGAATCTTGTTTCTCTTGATCCATGCTGTAACAACATCAGCCTTCATTTCATCTGTATTGGCAGCCAGGAAGTTACCGGAAGAGAAGATGGAAGTACCGCCGACGATACCGCACTTTTCAAGCAGGGCAACGTTTGCGCCTTCCTTGGCAGCTGTGATCGCAGCAGTCAGACCAGTCAGACCGGAACCGACTACGACGAGATCAACATCGATTGTTTCATCCACTGCATCTACAGCGATTTCACGGCTCTTCCATTCGTTGACATCAGCACCTGCATCAGTCAGAGCGGAAGCGATGGCTGTCTTCATAGCCATGGAGGAGATTGTAGCACCGGATACATTGTCAACTGCCAGAGACTGGTTTGCGACAACCTGTTCAGCAATGATCTGCAGTGCCTTTTCGCCGACACCTGCTGTTTCGTTGTCTTCTGTAACCTTGATGTCTGTAACAGCACCATCAGCTACAGTAACTTCGATCGCAACAGTACCGTCGAGACCTTCAGCGGAAGCGCTGTATGTACCATCTGTCAGCGCAGCAGCTTCAGGTGCGGAGGGTTCAGCAGCACCTGAAGAAGCAGGTGTGCTGTTTGTGCAGGCAGCCAGCATGAACATAGCCAGACCTGCAGCAGTGATTTTCTTGAAATTCTGCATTTTTGACTCCTTTCCCAATAGTAGAAATGCACTATTTCTGTTTGTTATTTTACTAACAAGTGAATGGTTTCCAAAATTCTCAGTAGTAATTGTTAAGAATTCCATGAAGGAATATTGTTCGATTATTATGAATCAGAAAGAAGAAAAAGACTGAATTTACTTAGAACTGCGT
>JAZUHS010000243.1:0-7987 GCA_045641845.1 Bulleidia sp.
GAAGAAGCGTTTGCCCTTGCTCAGCTGATGGTGGATATCGGTACTGTCGTAGGCCGCAAGGTCAGAGCTCTTGTAACGGATATGAACCAGCCGCTGGGTCTTGCTGTAGGCAATGCACTGGAAGTTCAGGAAGCTGTGGAACTGCTGTCCGGTCTGATTCCGGAAACAGATCCTCTCTTTGAGGTATGCATGCTGTTAGGTGAAAACATGATGGTGCTTGCCGATGTGGCAAAGACGGAAGAAGAAGCCCGTGAAATGCTGAAGAAGGCTATCTATGATGGTTCCGGTCTTGCACGTCTGCGCCGTATGATCGAACTGCAGGGCGGCAGCAGTGAGTGTCTTTCTCCGGAAGGCATGAAGGCTTTGATTCAGGTAAAGAGAAAGATTGATATTGTTTCTAAAGAAGATGGCTATGTATCAGCCATGAATGCACAGAAGATCGGTGTTGCCGCACAGATGCTTGGTGCAGGCCGTGCTACAAAGGAAGACATCATTGATCCTTACACAGGTCTGGTCATGAGAGTCAGATGCGGTGCACAGGTAAAGAAGGGCGATCCTTTATGCACGATGTACATCAATGACGAGAAGTATCTGAATAATGCGATTGATCAGTTCTATGAGGCAATCACAATTACACCAGAACCTCAGGAAACAGTGCCGATGATCTACGGCATCATCAAGTAAAAGGGATATGAAAAAGGATGCTCGTGGATGAGCATCCTTTCATTAACCTCTCAGTTTTGCGGCAATCATTCTTGCTTCGCTTTCCTCAAGCCACTGGATTCCCTTGTCGGGGTCTCTCTTGACGATCAGTGCGACACCATGGGCATGGGGATCGCGGTAGCTCAGGAGTCTGAGATGATCATCATAGCGTTCGGAAGGTACTTCGGCGATGTTATAGATAATGCGGTACTGCTTTCCCAGTTCCGGCAGGGATAGTTCACATAACTCTCTGCGTCCGGTATAGGAATCCTCCAGCTGCATGCGGATGATCTTGTTTGTTTCAAAGAAGAGTGCATCCTTGAGATAATCGGAAGTTCTGTTCACATCGACTTTTGTCTTGTGGCTGTCAGTATAGTATGTACGAAGCACCAGATGGCCTTTGCAGACAATCGGGCTTTCCTGCCCATAGATGGCAACTGTGAATACCGTATGATGAAAATAGCTGAAAGGGTAAGTCAGAGCTGTGCGGTCCATATGATCCTCCTTTTTCGTTAATATATCGCTATCCGCAGGGTTTCGCAAGGAGGCCATGATATAATCAGCAGGTAAAGAGGAAATCATAATGAACCTTAAGATTCTGCAGTGTGAAGACGGTGCCAGAGAAGCAGAAGGCATCGCTGTAATTATTGATGTATTCCGTGCCTTCTCTCTGGAAGCGTACCTGTATGCCCGCGGGGTAAAGGATATTCTGATCACCAAGGAAGTTAAACACTCCCTTACTCTGAAGAAGGAACATCCCGAATATATTCTCATTGGTGAAAGAGATGGTCTGAAATGCGAAGGCTTTGACTATGGCAATTCCCCATCATCATTGCCTGAAACAGGTCTTGAAGGAAAGATCGTTGTTCATACAACAAGCAACGGTACCAGAGGCATTGTCAATGCATCGCGTGCGGATGAAATCATTACCGGTTCCCTGGTGAATGCCAGGGCGATTGCCGAATACATTATCAGTAAGAATCCTGAGAACGTATCGCTGGTGTGCATGGGCTGGGGCGATCGTGAAACCGAAGAAGATACATTATGTGCCGAATACATCCGCTCTCTGATTCTTCAGCAGCCGCTTGCGGACCTGGAAGAACGTGCATATATGCTGCGTGAACAGGAAGGAAAGAAGTTCTTCAATCCTGATCAGCAGGACCGTTTTCCGCAGGGCGATTTCGAAATGTGCATCAGGCATGATCTGTTTGACTTTGTCATTCAGTGCGTGGAAATCGATGGAATGATTCATAACAGGAGGATCTGATGGAAAAGAAATACTTCTTCTTTGATATCGACGGTACATTGACCGACGATGCTACACATAAGATTGTACCTTCCGCTCTGCAGACACTGCATAAGCTGGAGGAAGCAGGGCATTTCGTTGCGATTGCAACAGGACGTATTCACTATAAAGCCAAGAGCTTTACTGACAGCATCGGCATCTACAATGTCGTCTGCAGCGGTGGAGGATGTCTTGTCATCAATAACGAGATTGTTTCCAATAAGCCTCTGGATCGGGAAAAGGCAGTACGTTTTCTTGAGGAAGCAGATGCACATGGCATCGGCTGGGTCATGATCAGAGATGATACGGATCGTGTCTGGATGAAAGACATGAAGTTCCTCGAGCAGGCCGGCTTAAGAAGAGAACTGACTACATATACACTCGATCCTGAATTGGATTATCATCAGCTGGCTGAAATCTTCAAGATCTATATTGCCCTGGACCGCAATCAGATCAAGGAACATCCGTGGGCTGATGAAATGGGGCATCTTGCCATGGGCAGATATCACGTCATTCAGTATGACGAAAAGAAGCAGGGCATTCTGGAAATGATGAAAGCTCTGGGCGGCGATGTGAAGGATGTCGTTGTCTTCGGGGATGAAGTCAATGATCTGGTTATGTTCGATCCGATGTGGACTTCTATTGCCATGGGCAATGGCTGTGATGAACTCAAGGCAAAAGCAGACTATATTACTGATCGCAATGTTGATGACGGTATTCGCAATGCCTGTCTGAAATTCGGATGGATCAGTGAATAATCATATTTCTGTTTCATAGATAAAACCTGAATTGGTTAAGGGGTTAAATATGGCATTCAGGATTTTCATGTTTCTCATGGTCCTTTTGGTACCGGCAGCAATGGTCGGACTCGGATATATGTTCATGCATAAAGCGCCTGAGAACATCAACATACTGTTCGGCTACAGAACATCACGCTCCATGAAGAATGAGGATACATGGGTATTTGCGCATAGATACATCGGAAAACTCTGGTTTTATGGCGGGATCATTATTCTGCTGTCCTCTGCTGCTTTAATGCTGTTCTGTCTTGGTGAAACAGATGATACGATCGGCACATTTGGCGGTATTCTCGTTGCATTACAGACGATTCCCATGATCGGCGCAATAATTCTGACTGAAAAGGCTCTGAAAAAGCAATTTGATGAGTTCGGAAGGCGACGCTGAATTCCTGCTTGGGCTTCGTCAGAATGATGCAGCTTGAATTGTGATGAGAATCGGGAAAAACATCATGGCGGGAAAATGAAACTTCAGACAGTCCCTGTTAGTCACGTATTTCATGTTGCAGGCGATCGTTATAAGTCAGAAATTATTATAAATAAGTGTTGAGTATATGCTGATCATTATAGTTTAATGCGGAGGTTTACATGAAATTCTTAAGCAGGTGCAGGCATAAAATCATCTGTGTTGTGCTTGCTGCTGTGTTATCTGCCTGCAGCAGTTCATCACCGAAAGGTCCTGAAAAACATCAGATTGCAGTTCCTGAAGGATACGCAACTTCTATGGATGATGAGGGTGCGGACGCATTCGGTAATCTGTTAGATAATCCGCAAAGCAGATATTACACCATCAATGATTACTACAATATGAAGTCTGAGGGTTCTCTGCATATTCTGCCGCAGTTTAAGACATACCAGCAGACCACAGAATACACATGCGGGGCTGCAAGTGCTCTGATGGTGATGAACTACTTCGGGGATGCTTCATATGATGAAATGAAGCTTGCGGATTTACTGCATGCAGATACAAGCAGGGGAGTTGCACCTGCGGATATGGATTCCTTTTTCAGAAACCTTGGGTGGGAAACGGACAGTCATATCGGTACAGACGTATATTTCCAGGATCCGGAAGAATTTGCTGATTATCTGATTGAACAGATTGATTCGGGTACTCCTGTTCTGGTGGACTGGGTTGACTGGGCCGGACACTGGCAGGTCGTTATAGGCATTGATACATGCAGTGAACTGTCAGTATATGATGATGTTCTGATTCTTGCTGATCCATACGATGTGACAGATGCTTATCAGGATGGCTATTACATTTATCCGCTGGGCCGCTTCTTTGGTATGTGGTACGAGGGTCCATGCGCTGAAAAAACGCAGCCGCTGAAACAGCCGTTCATAACGGCAAAGCCTGAATAAGCGATGCAAATCCCTGAGAGGGGATGGAACAGTAAAAGACTAAAACAGGATAGTACTGTTACTTTTAAGTCAGTTGGATAATAAATAGTAGTTTATCCGTATGGTGAGATGGATAAAGTGAACAGGATAGAACGACATGAGGAATGTTAAGATGAATATGCTGGCCTGAAGTCCAGGGGAAAATCATGAAGAGTGATGAAAAAGAGATTTTTGTTCGCATTCTCAAGAATCAAACATTCCTGGTATTTGGCAAGGAGCTGAAGAAATGAGTAAAGCATTGGAAAGATTTGTACAGGCACAGGAGCGTGATTACGTTACTGCATACAGGGAAATTGAAAATGGAAAGAAAGTGAGTCACTGGATGTGGTACATTTTCCCGCAGCTGAAAGGACTTGGAAAGAGTGCGACTGCTTTATATTATGGAATTTCCGGAATTGAGGAAGCAAGAGCATTCCTTGAGGATGATTATCTTGGCGGCAATCTCGTTGAGATTTCTTCATTAGTGCTGGGACTTGAAACAGATGACCTGAGAGCTGTTTTCGGAGATGTGGATTATATGAAGCTCAGGTCGTGCATGACATTGTTTGCTGAGGCGGATCCCGATTACGAAGTGTTCTTCAGGGTTATTGAAAAGTACTATGATGGAGAACCTTGTGAAAAGACAATTGAGCTGCTTAATGTATGAGTCCGGAATACAGCGGGCATGAGAAAATTCCGCTTATTTCAGCTGAAATTATCGCATCTATGTGATTGAATGACATTTCTCTCTATGTTAGAATAATGAGCGCGCAGGTGTGCGCATCACTGTTCCGCTGGCGAAAACTGTGCTATGAGCAGCTGATCATTCGTTATAAAGGAGAAAGAAAATGAACTTAAGTCTCGTAGACAAAATCACAAAGTCTCAGCTTCGCACTGACATTCCTTCCTTCAAGGTTGGTGACACTGTAAAGGTCAACGTAAACATCAAGGAAGGCAACAAGTCCCGTATCCAGGCATACGAAGGCGTAGTTGTTGACAAGAGCAACGGCGGCATCGGCGAAACATTCACAGTACGTAAGATTTCCGGCGGCGTAGGTGTACAGAGAATTTTCCCTGTTAACTCCCCCGTTATCGACAGCGTAGTTGTAGTTCGTCGTGGTAAGGTACGCAGAGCTAAGCTGACATACCTGAAGGGTCTGTCTGCTAAGAACGCACGTATCAAGGAAGATCGTCACTAAGTTCGAAAGAAGGGGAAGCGCAAGCTTCCTCTTTTTTTCTTCGTTCTTCTGCTATAATAACGATGTTTCTGAAAAGAGAGAGATTATGACAGATAAGTTGAATAAGAATACAGATCACGTGAATAACGATATATATACAAATGAAGACGGGATTTCCCGTGAAGAACTCATGAGCCGTACAACGATTCTTGAGACTCTGACAGATGCACCGGAAGAGCGTCTGGTACAGCAGGAACCGGAACAGGAAGAAGAACCGGAGAAGAAAAAGGAAACTTCAGCAATGCGTGAAGTCATCGAATTCTTCAGAGATCTTGCTGTATGCATGATTACAGTTCTTCTGCTGACAAATTTCATTGCCCGTCCGGTTCAGGTACATGGCAGTTCCATGTTTCCGACTCTGCATGATACATCTCTGGGTTTCTCCAATATCCTTGGTTACAGAACTTCCGGTATTAAGCGTTTTGATATTGTCATCATTTACATCGAAGAAAAGGATGAATATCTTGTAAAGAGATGTGTCGGTCTGCCTGGGGAAACGGTATCCTATGTCAATGGTCAGCTGATGATTGACGGGGAATATGTACCCGAGGAATTCTTTGATGAAGAATATGTAGCAGAATGCATCAGAAACGGCGAAACATTTATGAATGAAATTCAGCCGATTACATTGGGTGAAGATGAATACTACTGTCTGGGTGACAACCGTCCTCATTCCACTGACTCCCGCTACTACGGTCCGTTCTCCAAGGAACAGATCAAGTCCAAGGGTGTCTTTGTCTTCTGGCCTTTGAGCAGAATCGGAGGAACAACATGGTAAAGGTACAGTGGTATCCCGGTCATATGGAAAAAGCCCGCCGTGAGATGACGGAACGTCTCAAGGCGGTGGATATGGTTATTGAGCTGCGTGATGCACGTATGCCTAAAGCAAGCCGTAATCCCATGCTGCTGCAGATGGCGCAGAACAAGCCGCGTCTGATCGTGCTGTCCAAGAGTGACAGTGCCGATCCTGTACAGACGGAAAAATGGATCAAGGAATTCCGCAATGAGAATGTATCCTGCATTGCCGTGGATCTGATGCATGACAACGCTGCCGGCAAGAAGATTGTCCGTGAAGCACTGGAAGTTATGCGTCCGCGCCGTGAAAAGCAGATGGCAAGAGGAATCCGTCCCCGTGCTGTACGTGCAATGGCGTGCGGTATTCCCAACTGCGGCAAGAGTACGATGATCAACCGTGTCAACGGCAAGAATACGGTCAAGGCTGCGGATAAAGCCGGTGTAACAAGAAGTCTGACATGGATCCATGCGGATCCGCAGCTGGATCTGCTTGATACACCAGGTGTATTATGGCCGAAGTTCGAGGATGAACTGACAGGTTCTCTTTTAGCAGCGCTTGGTTCCATCAATGATGATATTCTGCAGAAGAATATGGTTGCGATGGATACCATTCATGTCATTCAGGACCTTTATCCGGGTCATCTGGAGGCATTCTATGAATCCGGTGAAGTAAATCCCAATGGCATGCTTAAGGCGATTGCATCCAAGCGCAATATCGTCAAGGAGAATGGTGTACCGGATACCAAGCGTGCCGCTGAAGTATTCCTGCACGATCTGCGTAAAGGCAAGATCGGCAGACTCACCCTGGAGCATGTAACTGATGAAGAAACAGAAGAAAGTATGTCCGAATGATTACGAGCATCAGTACTGGGAAGAAGGAAGACTTGTTCTTGGTATTGATGAAGCAGGCAGAGGTCCTCTGGCCGGTCCGTTAAGCGTTGCCGGTGTTGTCTTTCCAGAAGGATATGAGAATCCTGATATCTATGACTCCAAGGCTTTAAGCGAAAAGAAGCGAAACGAGCTGTATGATCGCATCATGGATGATGCTCTGTGGTTTGAAATCATTGAAGTCAGTGAAGCAGAAATCGATCGTCTCAATATCTATCGTGCCGATCAGGCAGCTTTTACTGCCGTTGCGGAACATGCCGGTGTAGATGTGATCCTGACCGATGCAATGCCGATCGAGGAGAACGGAAGAGTGGTTGTACCTTTGGTCAAGGGCGATCAGAAGAGCATCTCCATAGCGGCTGCATCTATCCTTGCTAAAGTTACACGTGACCGCATCATGGAAGAATATGATGGCATTTATCCCGAATATGGTTTTGCCAAGCATAAGGGATATCCCACAAAGCAGCATATGGCTGCGATTGAGGAACATGGCATTACACCGATTCATCGCCGCAGTTTCGGGCCTGTCGCTGCACAGCAGCTGAAACTTGATCTTGAATAACGGGGAATTTACTCCTTTACGTCATATATGACAGTGAAGGAGTTTTATTTATGGAACAAAGAGAAAAGCTGGCACAGTATGCGTGCCTGTATCAAGGCAGCTGGACACAGATTGCGGAGGCAATCCGAGGCAATGTATCTGTACGCAATCAGTCGATCAAGGATCCTTATATTACAATCCTGGATGAAGAGTATCCTGCGCAGTTAAGGCAGCTGCGCTATCCGCCCTGGGTACTTTTCTATCAGGGGAATCTGAATCTGTTGAAAACACCGATGGCTTCGATCGTCGGATCCCGAGAACTGTGTGAATATGGAAGAAGAATGACAAAACTTGCGGCGAA
>JAZUHS010000244.1:0-2702 GCA_045641845.1 Bulleidia sp.
GTGTGGACCCTCTCCTATGCACTTGCGGACTCTACATGGAATACGTTGACTTCTATGTTCCATCACGTACTTCTTGCTCCAATGTTCCGCCATAATCCTTTTCGTTTACGAACAGGCTGGGCACACCTCAGTATTTGCTTTACATATCAGACTATATTCTGCATACGTGATGACAACAAAAGCGGCAGACCAGTGCGACCTGATCTACCGCCCAAAAAAACAACTCTCTGGATCCGTAGAGGGCATAAAACGTAACATAGATTACGTGTTTTTGTGCTGTCTTCTGGCCGCATAGTCCGTTCAACACTATTGTTCGACCTGAGAAGAAAATTTCTATAACACAAAAAAGGTGGGGATTATTCCCTCACCTTCAAGACAAGTTATCGGGTGATGATATACCGACGATGCTACAGATTCTGTCTGTCGTATTCATCTTCAGAAGCTTAGGATACTCTTCAAATAAAAATACGAACGAACTCAGATAATCACGAAGCTCAACATCATCGAAATCAATCGGACCAGAAATATGAATACCTCGAATGATCTTTAATTCATTCGTCAGAAAACCGGAATTCGTGTGAAATGTTTCCATAACTGAATCAATAATAATGAATACTCGATATCCATCCCAATTTTGAAAAGCGCTCGTTATCATGAAATCGTAGTTCATTACTTCGTAGAAAGTATAAACAGATGGAGGGAATTCTTTTCCCTCATACCCATATGCATGCTCTGTATTCATGCGGAGGTTTCTGCATTGCGCAGCGAACATGGGACATTCATCGAAGCCAACTTCTCTTAATTCATAGTGTTTTTTAATGTACTCCAGAAATTCGGTAAATGTTTTTCTCTGCTGAATATAACCAGAGTACTTCTCATAAGCAGAGCCAAATACAGTGCTTGCCATATCAGTGAATTGTCACATAGTGTGATGTGAACGGTTTACACAGAATGAAGGTAACAAGTGAGGTTGATAAGATCAAAATATATTTGCTTAACACTTTCATATGATTCTTTCCTTTACAGCTGCAGTATAACATGCAGATTGCTTAATGGAAATTGGCCTCAACAGTCAAAACAGCAGCACTCGTCAGAGCACTGCTGTCTAAGTAGTGATACTAAATTCTTACCTTAACCCATTCGCCCTGACGGAAACGCAGGCTGAGGAAAACGAAACGGGAAAGCTGATCGGAGAGAATACCAATCCAGATACCGGCCAGACCCAAAGGGATGATCTTTGTCAGACCCAGAGTTACCAGGGAACGGATCAGTGTTACGGAGATCAGAGATGCGAACATGCAGTACTTCAGATCGCCAGCGCCTCTCAAGCAGCCGCCGAAGATGATCTGGGAGATCTGGAACAGAACGACAATCATAATATAGCGGGATACTGTCAGACCCATTGCAATCGTATGTTCTTCCGCAAAGAAGAGACCGAACAATGCATGGCCGAACAGGAACAGTACTGCGGAGTAGATAATGGAAATACCAAGACCGATCATCTGACATGTATTGCCATATGCCTTTGCCTTTTCACCCTTGCCTTCACCTAAGGAACGGCCGATCAGAGCAACTGCGGCAACCTGCATGCCATCACCGAAAGAGAAGCCGAGGTTCATGAAGTTCATACCAACCTGGTGTACAGCAAATGCGTCTGTACCAAGACCGGCAGCGATGACAGCTGTTGTAATGAAGCCGACACGCATTAACAGGTTTTCTGTCAGGATATTGGAACCCATACCGGAGATTGCCTTTACCTGCATGAAGGCAGGACGGATCTTATTCTCTCTCATGTAGGGAATGGATACATAGCTGTTCGGGTTGAACAGAGAGCGGATACTCATGAAGCAGGCAGCTACAGTACCAAGAACTGTCGCAAAGGCTGCACCGAAGAGTTCCCATCTCGGGAAACCGAAGTGACCGCTGATGAGCAGATAGTTGAAGATGACATTCACAGTAGAGGAAGTGATATTTGTTGTCATGGCAATCTTTGTATTGCCGGAACCTCTCTGTGCTGCATTGATGACAAGAGACAGGACATTGAAGATCATACCTGCCTGAATGACACGGAAGTATGTAACTGCACCTGCGTGTGTATCAGCGTTGGAACCGCACAGGGAAATGATCGGGGATGCTCCTGCAACCGTAATCACTGTAACCACTGCACAGGCAATGAGGATCATTGTCAATGCAGTCAGAAGAATCTGATTCGCTGCATAACGATCCTGCTGTCCTCTTCTTCTTGCGACCAGCGCACTGACAGGGACATTGACGGCAATAAAGATACTCAATGCAAGGAACTTAGGCTGCGTTGTAAGACCTGTAGACGCAACCGCGTAGGTGCCGAGTGATGATACCATCATCGTATCGATCATACCGGCAATTGATACAAAGAAACTCTCCAGCACTGCCGGCCAAGCCATTCCGATTGCTTCCTTGAACAATGCGGAACGCTTGATTTCCATTTCCTGACTCATAATTAACCTCTTTTCATTCGAACATATCCATTATATTCCCACTATAGGAAAAAGTCGGCATTTCCGCCTTTTGAAAATACCAGGAAAACAAAAAACAGAACCGAAGTTCTGCCCTTTGCTATTATCGGGAAAGTTTTATGAAGTTGTCATTGCCCGCAGGTTCATCACTCCTGCGACTTTTGACGATGATAATTTACCTTTCCTTCGTGAACACAATATGCGTCC
>JAZUHS010000245.1:0-6131 GCA_045641845.1 Bulleidia sp.
GAACATATTACTGAAGCATATGCTGTAGATATTGACTTCCGCTTACATGGCTTTGAACGTGCCAATGATCAGGGCTGGCGTACAGATGTGACAGAGATTGAAGAAGGTATTGTCTATCAGGATGAACGTGTACAGGTGGAAGCGATTAAGGTATCGCATGGAACACTGGAATGTTATGCATATCGTTTTGTGACAAAGGAAAAGACAATTCTGATCAGCGGCGATACATGTCCTTTAGAAATCATCGCAGAGAAGGCGAAGGGCTGCGATCTTCTCCTGCATGAAGTGGAATACAGCGGAGGTCTGAAGATGCGTCTGCCTAAGTGGCAGAAGTATCATCAGGAAGTGCATACGATGAGTACGGATCTTGCCCGTATTGCCATGGCGGCAAGGCCTGGATTATTAGTGACATATCACAGGATCTATCATATGGAGATTCAGGATAACAGTGTCGATGTACAGGCAGAAATGAAGCGCAGGGAAGAGCTGATCCTGCAGGAAATCAGGGATGCAGGCTATACAGGTACTGTCATCAACGGGCATGATCTCGATGTTTTCTGAGAGGAATAGTTCTGATATAATGCCGAACGTGACGGAGTAGAAATTATGAGCATATTAACAGTAGATCATCTGAATCATGGATTCGGAGACAGAGAAATTATGAGAGATGTATCGTTCCGTATGAACAGGGGCGAACATATTGGTTTAGTAGGTGCCAATGGTGAAGGTAAGAGTACTTTCATGAGTATTGTTACAGGTAAGCTGATTCCTGATGAAGGAAAGATTGAATGGGCAAGACATGTAAAGGCTGGTTACCTTGATCAGCATGCTTCCCTTCAGAAGGGTATGACCATCCGTGATGTACTGCAGAATGCCTTCTCTTCTTTATTTGAAATGGAAGAGAACATGAATGCTTTGTATGAACAGATGGGTGATCCTGATGCAGATATGGATGCACTGCTGGAAGAAGCAGGTGTACTGCAGGATCTGCTGACTGCCCATGACTTCTATATGATTGATTCCAAGGTGGATGAAGTTGCACGTGCTTTAGGTTTAATGGATCTGGGACTGGATCGTGATGTAACGGATCTGTCCGGCGGTCAGCGTACAAAGGTACTGCTGGCCAAGCTGCTGCTGGAAAAGCCGGATATTCTGTTACTGGACGAACCTACCAACTATCTGGATGTAGAACATATTATCTGGCTGCAGAGATACCTGCAGGAATATGAGAATGCCTTTGTTCTGATTTCTCATGACATGACATTCCTGAACAGTGTAGTCAATGTTATCTATCATATGAATAACTGTGAACTTAACCGCTATGCCGGTGACTATAACCACTTCCTGGAAGTCTATGAAGTACAGAAGGCACAGAAGGAAGCTGCTTATGAAAGACAGCAGAAGGAAATCGCGGATCTGAAGGATTTCGTTGCTCGTAATAAGGCAAGAGTCGCAACACGAAACATGGCAATGTCCAGACAGAAGAAGCTGGATGCGATGGAAGTGATTGAACTGGAACATGAGAAACCTAAACCTCAGTTCTCCTTCAAGGTTGCACGTACACCCGGACGTGTGCTGTTTGAAGCAAATAATCTCGTCATTGGTTATGATGAGCCGTTAAGCAGACCTCTGCATTTCCTGATGGAACGTAAGCAGAAGATTGTACTGACCGGTGCTAACGGTATCGGTAAGACAACTCTGCTAAAGAGTCTGTTAGGTATTATTGATCCTCTGGAAGGTAAAGTGGAATCCGATGATTATCTTGAGATCGGCTACTTCGAACAGGAAATGAAGCAGGATATCGAAACTTCCTGCATCGATGAAATCTGGAATGAATTCCCGGGCTGGAGCCAGTACGAAGTACGTGCTGCATTAGCTAAGTGCGGTTTAACAACCAAGCATATTGAATCCAAGGTGCGTGTACTGTCCGGTGGTGAACAGGCAAAGGTACGTCTGTGCAAGCTGATGAACAGAGAGAGCAACCTGCTGGTACTGGACGAACCTACCAACCATCTGGATGTGGATGCTAAGGCAGAGCTGAAGAGAGCACTGCAGGAGTATCCGGGCAGTATTCTGATGGTATGTCATGAGCCTGAATTCTACGAAGGTCTGGCAACGGAAGTACGTGACTGTACAGAGTGGACAACAAGAATCTTCTAAACAGCAAGAGCGAAGACTGTGGTAAATCTTCGCTCTTTTTCTTCTCGTCAAATGTAATGGATAAAAAAATAAAACCGCATTTCTGCGGTTCTAAATGGTGCACCAGACAAGACTTGAACTTGCACGGATCTCTCCATACGCCCCTCAAGCGTACGTGTCTGCCGATTCCACCACTGGTGCGTCGACTCGTATATTATATGCAGGCTGATAAACTGAGTCAACATATTTCTGAACAAAATGTTTGATGGGTCGTTGTTGTAATTTAGGTTATGTCCTTATATAATAGGCACGTTTCGAAAGAAAGTATAAAAGAAGGTGGAAGAATGGACTATCAGAAGATTATCAATATTGCCGTTATTGCCCATGTCGATGCCGGCAAATCAACACTGGTTGACGCATTCCTCAAGCAGTCTCATGTATTCAAGGATAACGAGAAAGTTGTTGACTGCATCATGGACTCCAATGATCTGGAACGTGAAAGAGGAATTACTATTTATTCTAAGAACTGTTCTGTTACATATAAGGATTTCAAGATCAATATCGTAGATACTCCCGGTCACGCTGACTTCTCTTCTGAAGTTGAACGTATCATCAAGACAGTAGATACAGTTATTCTTCTTGTAGACTCTGCTGAAGGTCCGATGCCTCAGACTCGCTTCGTGCTGCAGAAGTCTCTGGAATGCGGTCTGCGTCCGATTCTGGTTATCAATAAGATGGATAAGCAGGATGCTCGTGCAAACGAAGTTATTGATGAAGTATATGAACTGTTCCTGGAACTGAATGCGACAGATGATCAGCTCGACTTCCCGATTCTGTTCGGTATTGCCCGTGAAGGTATTGTCAGATATGAAGCAGAAGATACAAACAATGATATTGTTCCTCTGTTTGAGACAATCATTCATCACACACAGGCTTATCCGAATCTGATGGATGAGAATGTACAGATGCAGATCTCTGCACTGGCATATGATGAATACATCGGTCGTCTGGGTATCGGCCGTATCTATAAGGGTACTCTGAAGGAAGCTACAACATATGAAGTATGCAATGCGGATGGTTCTTCCCATAGAGGCAGAACAAACCAGATCTTTGCATATAAGGGCTTAAGCCGTATGCCTGTATCTGAAATTCAGTGCGGTGAAATCTGCATGATTTCCGGTATTCCGGATATCAATATCGGTGACACGATCTGTGTGGATGGTCAGCCTGAACCGATGCCTTCCATCAAGATTGAAGAACCTACTCTGTCCATGAACTTCATGGTCAACGATTCTCCGTTTGCCGGTAAGGTTGGTAAGTTCGTTACTTCCAGAAACATCAGAGAGCGTCTGGAAAAGGAACTGGAAGTCAATGTTGGTCTGAAGGTAGAAGATACTGATTCTACAGATACATTCAAAGTTTCCGGCCGTGGTGAACTGCATCTGACAATTCTGCTTGAACAGATGAGAAGAGAAGGTTATGAAATTGCTGTATCCCGTCCTGAGGTTATCCTGAAGAAGATCGATGGCCAGATGTGCGAACCTGTGGAAGAAGTTGTTATTGACGTTCCTACAGAATACTCCGGTTCCGTTATTTCTGCACTGAATGTCCGTAAGGGTCTGCTCAGTGATATGGAAGAGAATGGTTCCTATACAAGAATTACATACATGGTGCCTACAAGAGGTCTGATCGGTTTCCGTTCCGACTTCATCAACATGACTCATGGTGAAGGTACTCTGGTACAGCGTCTGGCAGATTATGAACCCTGGAAGGGTGAGATTCCTCAGCGTGAAAACGGTGCTCTGATTTCCACAGAAGGCGGTACAGCTATGACTTATGCGCTGTGGAATATTCAGGAAAGAGGTTCTCTGTTCATTGGTGCACAGACTCCTGTATATGAAGGTATGATCGTTGGTGTTTCCAACAAGAATATGGATATGATCGTTAATCCGATCAAGAACAAGAAGATGACAGCTGTTCGTTCTACAGGTAACGATGAAGCAATGAAGCTTGTACCTCCTCGTATTATGACTTTGGAACAGGCGATTGAATTCATCAATGATGATGAGCTGGTAGAAATTACTCCTACAGATATCCGTGTTCGCAAGAAGTATCTGACAAAGCTTGAACGTACAATTCACATGCGTGAAATGGGCAAGCTGGAAGAAGCTGAATAAGAATGATAGATATGACAGTCATGCGAAATGCATGGCTGTTTTTTTGCGTGACAGCGTCATAAAAATACTGCGCACACTATTATAAAATGTGTGTGCGAAAATTATTGTTTATCTAAGAAATAGTGATTTAATAATAATGAGCACAGAAATAATAAATGTGTGTGTGAATATTTAACTTGAAAGAGGGTGAGGAGATGAATATTAACGAAAAAGCAATAGAAACTGTACATAAGCATGGTGGCATTGCGAAGACTGCTGACTTTGTTGTAGAAGGTATTTCTGCAATAGAGGTTGTAAATCTTTGCAACAGAGGAGTTTTGGAGCGTATACGGCATGGATACTATCAGCTGAATGAACAGGATACGCCCAGTGAAGAACAAATGCTGAAAACGATGTTCCCAAAGGCGATCGTTTGTGTTGAATCTGCATTGTTTCATTACGGTTACAGTGATTTCACTCCACGCAAATGGTCAATTGCAGTCCCGCGATCGATGTCGCGGACAAAGCTTGCTGATCAGATTGTTCCTTTGCAGACATATTTCGTTCGGCAGGATATCTATGAACTTGGGAAAACCACTGATATTTTCAATGGAGTAGAATTGCCTGTATATGATCGTGAACGTACCATCTGTGATTGTTTTAAATATCGTTCACGTTTTGATGCAGAAACTTTCGGCAAAGCACTCAAAGCATACGTAAATGATCCCGAAAAGAATCTGTATCATCTTTCAGAATATGCAAAAAAACTTAGAGTGCATAAGAAGATGTCGGAACTGATGGGGGTGCTTCTGAATGTCTGATAAAGCTGCTTCCGTACTTGCAAGGCTGAAAAATCTGGCAGGCAAGAGCGGCAGAAGTTATCAGTTGTGCCTGCAGCTGTTTTGTCAGGAAGAGTTTCTGCGTCGGGTAGAGCGATCCAGGTACTCAGAAAATCTTGTCTTGAAAGGCGGATTGTTCATCTATTCATTAACAAATTTTGACAGCCGTGTAACGATTGATATTGATTTTCTTCTCAGGAACATGCCAAACACTGCCGAACAGCTTACTGCAATACTGGAGGAGATAATCAAAACGGATACTGGAAATGATTTTGTGACTTTTGATATCAGATCCGTAACTCCTATATCTGTTGCAAAGAAATATTCCGGAATCGGTGCCTCTCTTGTGGCGCGAATTAAGAATACCAGGACATCTGTTAACATTGATTTCGGGGTTGGTGATGTGATTGTTCCGAAACAGGAGAAACGAACAATGCCGACACAGCTTTCAGATTTTGATGCCCCTGCAGTTTACACGTATTCGCTGGAAACAGCTGTTTCTGAAAAACTTGATGCTATTCTCAGTTTGATGGAATTCTCCAGTCGGATGAAAGATTATTATGATCTCTATTATCTGGCTAATAAGTTTGATTTTGATGGAGTGACGCTGACAAATGCATTGAAAATGACTTTTGAAAATCGAGAACATGTTTTTTCTGCAGAACAGTTTGAACGAGTTATGAATTTCGGAAGTGATGATATGATGCGGCAAAGATGGAAAGCATTCTGTCGAAAGAGCCAGATACAAGCAGACAATTATGATGTGGTATTGAAAACGATACAGGTTTTTCTGGCAAAGCCGTATTATGCCGTACTGGCAGGTAAAGAATACGATTTGAGATGGACTGCTGAAAAACAGTGCTGGATACTGGAAGATGAGACATAAAACCTCTGCTTAACGTTAAAACCCGTTTTTGCACAGAGGTGCTGAGTGAAACGCAAAATTTCGCTTAATTATCGCCATTTGTTTTGTAGTAATCTCGATATTTAAGCACAT
>JAZUHS010000246.1:0-2075 GCA_045641845.1 Bulleidia sp.
TAATAGTTTCTCAGCGGACTGCGTACTGTACGGCCATAAAGAATTGTTTCCTGACCGGTAACAGAATTCATTACATTTTCACTGTATTCACCGAAGTTTGAAGTCAGCGCAGATTTCAATGATTCAGGATCTGTATACTGCGGGATATGCTGTGCTGTACGCGCACTGAAAAGACATCCTGCACCCAGACTGTCAGCATCATAGATACGATTGCCTGCATCATTGTAAACAACAATACAGACATTATTATCTACAGCCTGTTTCAGTGCTGAGGCGATGCCTACACTGCTGCCATCCTCAATCAGATCTTCCTCTATCGCATCCGCGACGATTTTAACTGCATTGATCTTGCTGTTACGGTAATACGGACGGATCAGCCCGATCTGTAGTATACCGAGAAGACTCGTAATACCGGCTGTCATCGCAAGGAATACAATCCACATGCGGAAACGAATTCCATGCATGTCAAGCTTCAAACTTATATCCCATTCCTCTCACAGTGACAATATGATCACGATAATTGCCGAGATTATGTCTCAGCATCTTGATATGTGTATCTACAGTACGGTCATCACCATAGTAGTCATAGTTCCAGACTTCTTCGAGCAGAGTCTGACGGGACAGAGCCACATTGCGATTCTGCACAAGATAAATCAGCAGATCAATTTCCTTAGGAGTCAATCTTGCCTTTTCACCATCTACCAGAACACTTCTGCCGGGAATATCAATTTCAAGACCGCCGAACTTCAGACCGGAAGAACCTCCTGTTTTCTGACCGCGTTCCAGCACTACCTTTACACGAGCCATCAGTTCCTTCGGTGAAAAAGGCTTTGTGACATAATCATCAACACCCAGTTCAAAGCCGAACAGCTTATCATATTCTTCCTGACGCGCACTCAGCATAATCACAGGAACAGAAGAAATCTTCTTGATCTGCTTGCATGTGGAAAAGCCATCCAGACGAGGCATCATGACATCCAGAATGACACAGTCCAGCTGTGTACTCTTCACCAGTTCCAAAGCTTCAATGCCATCAGAGGCTTCATATGCTTCATAACCGTTCAGTTCCAGGTATTCTCTTACGACTTCACGAATGTTTTCTTCATCATCTACAACAAGTACTTTTTTCATATCTTTTCCTACTGCTTTCTGACCAGCTGCAGGCGGTCGGCCAGCATTGACTGATCTTTATCGGTTATCTTACCATCAAATATTACATAATTTCCACGTACAAGGAAACTGCCGCACTGCTGATAAAGACGCGGCATAACAGCCATGTCCAGTTCCCCTGTTTCGTCTGTGATCTTTACAAACGCCATCATATCACCGCGTTTTGTACGATGTTCCTTAACATTCTGAACCATCGCAAATCCGCTCACTCTGCCACGCATTTCCATAACTGTAGCAAGCTGCGGAAGTTCAATACCATTCTTCTCACGCAATGCCGTGATCGGCTGCTCGCCCAGGCAGAAACCCAGAGCATTCTTTTCGTTTTCCGCCTTTTCCTCAACGATATCGCGCATCACCGTCATCGCCGGTTTGGAAACAAGATCCAGGGAGATGACCATCTGCGATCCGGATGGAATCTGAATCAGTTCACCATATCGGATGGCATCATCCAGACTGGCTTTCAATGATCTTCTGGAGAAACCGAAACAGTCCAGAGCTCCGGCATCAATCAGAAGTTCAATCATCTTCCGGCTTGTTTTCAGCAGCAATGCTCTTGCGACAAAATCGAAATAATCTCTGAACGGTCCGTTCTTTTCACGCTCATTCAGCAATGTTCCGGCGGCGTGGGCGCCTACTCCCTTTACCGCTGACAGGGGCAGAATAATTTCATCACCGATGCGCAGATACCTGCTGCCGGAGCGATTGATATCAGGACTGTGCACTTTGATCTTACGGCGTCGGCATTCGGCGATATAGAGGATCGTATGATTCTCATCACCCAGTACACTGTCCAGCAGTGCCGGATAGAAATACATCGGCCAGGCGGCTTTCAGATATGCCATCTGACAGGCAACAACCGCATAAGCTACTGCATGTGATTTGTTAAAGCCATAGCCGCCGAACTT
>JAZUHS010000247.1:0-2680 GCA_045641845.1 Bulleidia sp.
GTCGTACAGCACTGATGAGAGCTGCTCTGCTCGGTGAAACAGACACAGTTGCATACCTGGTATCCAAGGGTGCAGAAGTTAATGCAGTTGATGAACAGGGCCGTACAGCTCTGATGGAAGCAGTAAATGCTTATAAGACAGATGTAATTGATCTACTCATTGCTAATGGTGCAAATGTAAACGCTGCTGATGGCAGAGGTTCTACAGCTCTGATGAGAGCTGCTTACATCGGTATCCCTTCTCTGGTAAACACACTGATGGCTGCCGGTGCCGATAAGGATCTTAAGGACTACGAAGGTCGTCCTGCAATCCACTACGTCAGAAAGGAATGCCTTGCTGACCTCAAGGAAATTCTGAAGTGAGGTTGATATCATGCGAGACTATCTGGCTAATGAAGTAAGAAACGTTGTAGTACTCGGTCACTCCGGTGCAGGCAAGAGCTCTGTTATCGAAGCATGCATGTACTTCAACAAGCAGATTGAACGTTTCGGCGCAGCTGCTGATGGCACAACTGCTCTGAACTTCGATCCTGAAGAAGGCAGAAGACAGGCATCTGTTTACTGCCATATCGCTCCCGTTGAATGGAAGAACAGAAAGATCAACTTCATCGATACTCCCGGTTATAACGACTACGAAGGTGAAATGAAGACAGGTCTTGCGACAGGCGATAATGCTCTGATCGTTGTATCCGCTAAGGATGGCGTAGAAGCAGGTACTGAAAAGGCATGGAGAGAAGCAGGCAAGAAGGGTCTGCCCGCAATCTTCTTTGTAAATAAGCTTGATGATGACAACGCTGACTTCACTAAGACTGTTGAAGATCTGCGTGCTAAGTTCGGCAAGAGCGTATTCCTGTTCGAACTTCCGATCATCAAGGATCGTAAGGTAATCGGTTCCGTCAATATCATCCGTGATAAGGCATGGTATTACGATGATCCTGCAGAAGCTAAGGAAGTTCCTGCGGATCTGCGTGATAAGGTAGATGCTTACTACGATGAAATCGCAGAAGCAATTGCCATGACAGATGATGAACTGATGGAAAAGTTCTTCGAAGGCGAAAAGTTCGACCAGCATGAAATCGCCAAGGGTCTGAGAATCGGTGTCAGAAGCGGTGATATCCACCCTGTATACTGTGGTTCTTCCACAAACCAGACAGGTGTTGAACGTCTGATGGACCTGATTACAGAATACTTCCCCAGCTATGCTGAAAAGGGCCGTGTTCGTGCAGTCAATGCCAAGGGTGATTCCATTGACATGGAAACAAACGAAAACGAAGCACTCTCCGCATTTGTATTCAAGACAGTTGTTGACCCGTTTGTCGGTAAGGTTTCCTACCTGAAGGTTATGTCCGGTGTCCTGAACTCCGATTCTCAGGTATATAACTCCACAAAGGATACAATGGAAAAGGTATCTCAGGTTTACGTTATCAGCACAAAGTACCAGATGGGTGTTGGTAAGCTGTTTACAGGTGATATCGGTGCTGTTGTTAAGCTGCAGTCCACAGAAACAAATGACACTCTGTGCACAAAGAGCAGAGTCGTTACATATCCTGCAATCGAATATCCTGAACCTATGCTCGGATATGCAATCAAGCCGAAGACAAAGGCTGACGAAGACAAGATGTCCGTTGGTATCCGCAACCTGTCTCTGGAAGATCCGACAATCAAGCTCGTCAACAATGAAGAAACTCATGAACAGGTTCTCTATGGTCTGGGCGATCAGCACATCGATCTGATCCTCGCCAAGATGAAGAGCAAGTACAAGGTAGAAGTTGAAACTTCCGTTCCTACAGTACAGTATCGTGAAACAATCAGAGGCAAGGCTGAAGCTCAGGGTAAGTACAAGAAGCAGAACGGCGGTGCCGGTCAGTATGGTGACGTATGGGTAAGATTTGAACCGTGCGACAGCGATGACATGGTATTTGCTGAAGAAGTATTCGGCGGTGCTGTTCCGAAGCAGTACTTCCCGCCTGTTGAACAGGGTCTGAGAGACTGCATGCAGAAGGGTGTTCTGGCCGGTTATAAGGTAGTAGGTGTCAAGGCTACTCTGTTCGATGGTTCCTACCATCCTGTAGACTCCAAGGAAAATGCCTTCAAGGAAGCTGCTCGTATTGCCTACAATACAGCTATGCCGAATGCTAAGCCTGTACTGCTCGAACCGATCGGTAAGGTTACAGTAACTGCTCCTGATTCCTATACAGGTACTCTGATGGGTGACTTCACTAAGAGACGTGGTATCATCCTTGATATGGGTGCGAATGATGAAGGTGATCAGGTGATCCAGGCAGAAGTTCCGATGGCTGAAATGCAGACATATCAGAACGAACTCCGTGCTATGACTCAGGGCAGAGGCTCCTACGTTGTAGTATTCGACCGTTACCAGGCTGCTCCGAAGGATGTAGCTGATAAGGTCATCGCTAACAAGAAGTAATCTCTGAATAACACTGAGGGATCCGTGATGAACGGATCCCTCTTTCTGCTTTCTTGCATTCCACAGTGGTCTTATGTAAAATAGACGAGTACTGAATATGCCCTTGTGATGGAATTGGTAGACGTAGCGGACTCAAAATCCGCCGGTGGTGACACCATGCCGGTTCGAGTCCGGCCAGGGGCACTGAATGACGTGGACTTTATGTTCACGTTTTTTCATGTAAAAAGCACTGTACGAAAGCGTACAGTGCACA
>JAZUHS010000248.1:0-11573 GCA_045641845.1 Bulleidia sp.
GCAGGACGCATCGAAATTCTTATAAGATAAGAAAAGACTGTGTTCTTCACACAGTCTGTAGATTACAGATTACCGTCCTTCTGCTTTTCCACCTGTTCCTTATAGTATGTCAGGCGGCTGTTCAGGAGTTCAAGTTCCTTGGACAGTTCATTCATCTGCGCTTCAATACGATGCTTCTGTTCAATTAACATATCCTGTCTCTGCTGGAGTGTACTGTCTCCCTGTTTTTCCAGGTTTACAAACTGACGGATGTCCTTGATGGACATACCGATCTTTCTGAAGACCTCGATCCAGCTTAACATCTGCAGGTCGTTATCATCAAAGACACGATAGCCTGTTTCCTTACGTTCCACATAAGGAAGAAGACCTTCTTTATCATAATAACGAATTGTGGAAATCGGAATGTTCCGGAGTTTAGATACCTCTCCAATAGTGTACTTCATGATCTTAACCTCAAAAATCAACAAGGAAAAAATACACCATGAAGCGCAGTTTATGTCAATCCCTTTGTGCAAATATTAGAGCTCGTTCATAAAACTGATCACATTATAACCTGTTCCAGAATCATAGCAGAATTCGAATTGTCCGCAATTCGGCATGGGATTTGTGCCGGTTTTCTGTGCACGCTCGAACAATTCCGCGCGAGTTGTCCCAAACATCTCAACCAGGTTCAGATAAAGTGCACCATGTCCGACCAGCAGTACAGTTTCGCCATCCTTTGCCTCATCTGCCTTTTCCTGCAGCAGTGAAGCAAGACGTGCTTCGACCTGTGCTTTATTCTCACCGCCGACATCCGACCATTCTTCAATCATATGTCTCTGCATGATTTCTTCACGATGCTCTGACTGAATGCTTCCTTCAAAAGTACCGAAGTTCACTTCATGAAGACGCTTATCTTCCACAGCTTCCAGACCATGACCTTCCAGCAGAATCGCAGCTGTATCGATCGCACGTTCGGAGGGGGATGTATAAGCTCTATCAAAGTGTCTGCCCTTCAGTTTTTCAGCACGTACTTTTGCCTGGGCAATGCCCTGTTCAGTCAAAGGAGAATCACTGCTTCCCTGCATTCTGTCCTGGGTATTGAAGACAGTCTGGCCATGACGTACATAGACAAAGTTCACATGTTTGGGTTCATATATCTTTCGATATTCATCAGCCGTGATCGGTTCCCTTGTCAGACGGAATACACCGTCTTCATATTCAAACATGGCAATACCGGTATTAGGCATCAGTGAACGGTCAATGGAGCGCATACGGGTGACATATTCTTCACGGTCATAGTTCAGCAGCACCTTCAGAAGATGAATGAAGAAGGAGCCATGGCTGACAATCAGAATGGTTTCACCATCTTTGCTTTCCTTGACAATACGGTCAAAGGCCTGCTGTACACGTACAGCGAACATTTCCTCATTCTCACCGTTTACATCTGTCCAGTCATCGTTGAAGTATTCACGCTGCAGACGATCTCTGATCTTAGCATGCAGAATACCGTCATAGTCACCATAGGAGAATTCCTTGAGACCTTTCATCGGCACTGCCTTGATGTTTCGATTGGCAAGCAGAATTGCGGCAGTATCTCTGGCTCTTTCAGCACTGGAACAATAAGCACGATCAAAGTGCACGTGGCAGAGTGCAGAAGCGACATCTTTGGCTTTACGAATACCCTCTTCCGTCAGCGGACTGTCGCAGCTTCCCTGCATTCTTCCGATCGTATTGAATAATGTTTTGCCATGTCTGACATAGTAGAACTGAAGTTTCATTGTAGTTATTTCCTTTTTTAAATTAATCCGTAGTGTTTCAATCCATTCCATACACCATCTTCATTGATGGCAGTTGTTACATATTCTGCTTTTTCCTTCAGTGCATCGACAGCATTGCCCATCGCCACAGCATGTCCGGCTGCTTCCAGCATGAACAGATCATTTACACCATCACCGAAGGCATAGGTATTTTCAATCGGTACATTCAGCTTTTCAGCAACTGCACGTACAGCTGTACCCTTGTCTACGCCAAGGATCGTAACATCAGCTGTGGGATGAGGTCCGTGCGGGTTAAGCAGGCATGTATCCTTCAGCAGTTCTTCAATCTGCAGTCTGTGTTCAAGACTTCTGAACCAGACATCGAAGTTATAGAACTGATGCTTATCCGCATTAACGCCCTTCTTCATGAAGCCGGGATCCCAGACTCCTGCCATCAGGTCAAAAGCTTCCTCCGGGCCGCCATAGTAGCCATCTGTTTCTGTAAAGAAGGCATAGCCGGCATCCACGGAATCCAGCTTGGCAATAATATCCTTGACCAGTTCAGGCTTGATCGGTTCATCGAACAGACGTTCACAACATCCCATCCATGCTAGACGGCCGTTGCTGCAGATGTAGCCATTGGCATACTGGTAAAAGTTCTTTCTGACATAGGAAAGACTTCTGCCGGTGCAGATAAAGATCAGATCTCCGTTCATCCGAAGCTGGTGCAGTGCTTTTTTCGCAGACTCCGGTACAACCTTACCCATAGCAAGCGTACCGTCAATATCAAAGAATACAATGTTCATACAGGATTCCTCCGTTTCTATTATACCTGCCCCTTTCCACCAAAACAAAAGATGCACGCAAGATGCATGCATCAATGTGATTAACGGGCTCTCTTCCAGGTGCTCTTGGAGAACAGTACCAGGATGGGATAGATTTCCAGTCTTCCTGCCAGCATATCACCGGTTAAGACCAGCTTGGCGAAATTGCTGTAGGCAGAGAAGTTGGAGGTCGGGCCGATGACGTCCATACCCGGTCCGATATTGTTGAAGGTTGCCATAACGGCAGTGAAGTTGGTTTCAAAGGAGAAACCATCCAGGGAAATTGCCAGAACACTGACAATAATAATAGCAACGTAGATAACCAGATACATATTGACGTTCTCAACAATGCCTTCATCCATCGCACGGCCATTGAACTGAATGGAACGTACTTCGGAAGGATGCAGGAACTTGTGGATATTTCTGCGCATATTCTTCCAGAGGATCATGACACGTACCTGCTTGATGCCGCCGCCGGTGCTGCCGGCACAGGCACCCATGAACATCAGGAAGATGATGATCGTCTTGGAGAAAGACGGCCAGAGGTTGAAGTCTGCCGTACCGTAACCGGTCGTCGAGATGATCGTCGCTACGGTGAATGCACTCTGCTGTACAGTTTCATAAATAGAACTGAAGAACGGACGTACATTCCAGGAGATCAGACCGATACATACAAAGACAATGATCCAGAAGGTCTTGAATTCTTCATCACCGAAGGCATCCTTGAACTTCTTCATCAGAATCAGATAGTAAACAGAGAAGTTTACTGAGAACAGCAACATGAATACAGTTGTGACATTCTGCAGATAGACACTGTAGGATGCCATGGAGTCATTCTTGACACCGAAGCCGCCGGTACCGGCTGTACCGAACGCACAGCAGAAGGCTTCAAACGGTGACATGCCGCCTAAGAGCAGGAAGATGACATCCAGAACTGTCAGGCCGACATACATCCAGTAGAGGATCGCTGCCGTCTGGCGCATACGGGGAACCATCTTGCCGGAGGCAGGACCGGGGGATTCTGCACGCATCAGGTGCAGTGTATAACCCTGGTTCTTGCCGCCAAGGGAAACGATGGCCATTAAGAAGACCAGAACGCCCATACCGCCAACCCAGTGGGAGAAACTGCGCCACCAGAGCAGGCCTTTGGACATGTCTTCTACAGAAGTCAGAATAGAGGAACCGGTTGTCGTAAAGCCGGATACCATTTCAAACAGGCAGTCTACATAGTTGGGAATCTCGCCCGAGAAGAAGAACGGCAGACAGCCAAGAGCAGACATGATGATCCATGCCAGACCGGTTGTAAGCAGACCTTCACGGGCGTAGAACTTCTCATTCTTCATGCCGATGGTTGCCAGCATCAGGAAGGCAACAACAGCAACGATGACACCGAAGGAGAGAAGGTAGCCATGGACAGCCATGGTCTCACCACCGAAGGCACTGATCGCAAATCCGGGAATCATACCTGCGACTTCCATGATCAGGATATAGGCGATGATGCGGGCTACAAGCTTGAAGTTCATCTTAGTCCTCGAAGATATCGTTCAATGAGCGGATGATTGTTTCACTGTTTGTTACGACAACAACAGTATCACCCAGCTGGAACGAAGAATTACCATTGGAGATTTCCGTGCTCATGCCATGACGGATGGAAATGATCAGAGTGTTCTTCTTAGTCGGAACATTCTTCAGCTGTTCACCGATATGACGTGTAGTATCATCTACAACAAATTCCAGAGCCTCGGCCTGACCGTCCGCAATTCTGTGGATTGTCAGAGCTGCACCCTTGGAGTTCTCCATTGCACGGACATAGCGCAGGATGTGCATTGTGCACAGTTCCTTCGGAGAAACGGTAGAACCGATCGGCAGAGAGTCGAGCAGTTCGTTATCTTCAGCACGACCGATCTTGGTTACGATCTGTCGTACATTCTTCATATGTGCATAAAGGCTTGTGACAATATTGATTTCATCAAGACCTGTCAGGGAGACGAAGGCATCATAGTCACGAATATCTTCGCTTTCCAGAACAGATGCATCAGAGGCATCACCATGGATGATCGTGCAGTACGGCAGGTTTCTTGCCAGCTTTTCACACTTGGCACGGTTGCTTTCAATGATGCTTGCAGTCATATTGGACTTATGAAGTTCCTGTGCCAGATAGTAGCTGATGCGGCCGCCGCCGGTAATCAGGGCATGCTTTACAGGATAGTTGATCATACCCAGATATCTCAGCATGCTGCGGAGTTCTTCCGGTTCACCGGTAACGAAGAGTCTGTCATCTTCCTTGATCACGAAGCTTCCGTCCGGGGCAATGGATTTGCCGGATCTGACAACAGCACAGACAAGCACAGAGCTTCTGACGACTTTCTGCAGATCCTTGAGCTGTACGTTTCTGAGATGAGAATTCTTCTCTACCTTCAGCTCAACGATTTCAACATGTGCTTTCGCAAATGCTTCTCTCTTGAGGAAGCCGGGATATTTCAGAAGACGCGCAATTTCACGGGCTGCGAGCTGTTCGGGATTGATGACAAGGGAGAGACCGAAGTTCTCACGCATTGTATATGCCTGTTCGAGATACTGGGGATCACGGATACGGGCAATGGTATGGAGTTTCTTATTCAGTGTATGCGCTGTGAAGCAGCTGAGCAGATTAACTTCATCCGCATTGGTTGCGGCAATGAAAACATCTGCATTTTCGACGCCTGCTTCTACCAGTACCGGCATGGCAGCACTGTTGCCTTCATAAGTGATTACATCGTATCTGCTCATGAGTTCTTCCAGTACTTTGGGGTTCATGTCAATAACAGTTATGTCATGACCTTCGTAGCTGAGCTGCTTTGCCAGGGCTTTGCCGACTTTGCCGGCACCTGCAATCAAAATATTCATAATTACCTCTTTTATAGTAGAAACGCTTAAATTTTAACATTTACAGAATAAAAGACAACAGACCATAATGCCCGCTGTTAATATCTATTTAGATATGCATCATGCATTCTTTATCACAGTCAGGAAACGGCATATTATAATGGGAACACGGAGGCAGTATATGAGTATTTTCAAAAAACGTAAATTGTCGTCTTCGCAGGTGATCATGTACGGATTTACCGCTCTGATCCTGTGCGGAGCTCTGCTTTTGACCCTGCCGATTTCCTCTATAGACGGTTCCTCGTGTTCATTTCTGGACGCATTGTTTACTTCCACTTCTGCAGTATGTGTTACCGGTCTGATTGTTCGTGATACAGCAACTTCATGGACACTGTTCGGCAAGTTCATTCTGTTATTGTTGATTCAGATCGGTGGTCTGGGTATCGTCACAGCCGGTGCAACCCTTTCCATCATCGCCGGCAGAAGAATCGGTTTATCCCAGCGCAGCAACATCGCGGACAGTATTTCCGTAACCCATCTGGGCGGAATTGTTAACATGACCAAGATGATCATCAAAGGCACGATGATCGTCGAGTTATGCGGTGCTCTGCTGCTGTCGTTTGTATTCATTCCCGAGTTCGGTTTTATCAAAGGCATCGGCTACAGTATTTTCCATTCTGTATCTGCTTTCTGCAACGCCGGCTTTGACCTGATGGGTGTGAAGGAACAGTTCTCTTCCCTGACATATTTCTCAGCGAACTATCTGTTCAACATTACGATCATGTTATTGATTGTGATTGGCGGTATCAGTTTCATGACATGGGACGATATCATCAAGCACAAGAAGCATATTCATCGTTATTCCATGCAGTCCAAGCTGATCCTGACAGTAACATCCGTGCTGATCTTTGTACCGGCACTGCTGTTCTTCATCTTTGAGTATGGTGATCTTCCCTTCAAGGAACGTCTGATCGCTTCTCTGTTCCAGTCCGTTACAACCCGTACAGCCGGATTCAACACAACAGACCTGAATGCCTTCAGTGATGGCGGCAAAGTACTGATGTGCTTCCTGATGCTGATCGGCGGTTCTCCCGGCTCAACTGCGGGCGGTCTGAAGACTACGACCATTGCTGTGATTGTGCTTGGTACGATTACGGTTATACGTAACCGTACAGAACTCTCTGCCTTCGGCAGGGCGATTGATGAAACTGTTCTGTTAAGAGCAAATGCAATCTTCGTGATGTATGTAACGATTGCTGTCAGCTCAGCGATTCTGATCAGCAGAATTGAGGGAGTATCTCTGATTAGTGCATTATTTGAGACTTGTTCCGCGATTGGTACGGTAGGTCTGACCTTAGGTCTGACACCGTCACTGCATGTAGCTTCCAGACTGATTCTGATTATGATGATGTTTGCCGGACGTATCGGTACACTGACATTGATCTATGCTGTATTCAGAACGCAGCGTAAACCGGCAGCTGCAAGACTGATCAAAGATAATATTGTTGTAGGTTAAGGAGGGTTTTTTATGAAATCTGCATTAGTCATTGGACTTGGAAGATTCGGCAGACATACTGCCCTGAAACTGATGGATCTTGGCATTGAGGTCCTGGGTGTTGATATCAGTGAAAAGCAGGTTGAATCTATTGTGAATGATCTGACCGGTGCGGTTGTGGGTGACTGCACGGATCTGGAATTCCTGAAATCCTTAGGTGTAAGCAACTTCGATCTCTGCGTTGTTTCGATCGCCGATGACTTTCTGGTTTCCCTGGAAGCAACATTCTACCTGAAAGAACTGGGAGCTCCGATGGTTGTAGCCCGTGCTTCCCGTGATACACAGGAAAAGTTCCTGCTGAGAAACGGTGCCGATGGTGTCGTATATCCGGAACGTATGATGGGTGAATGGACTGCTGTCAGCTATTCTTCCAAACATATCTTCGATTACATTCGCTTATCCAAGGATATCGCAATGTATGAAGTATCCGTACCTACCAACTGGATTGGCAAGACAATCTCTTCTGTCGATGTTCGCAAGCATTATCAGCTGAACATCATTGCTGTAAAGAAGGGTGAAGATGTCATTCCTTCCCCTGGTCCTGACTATGAATTCAAGGCAACGGAAAAGGTACTGATCATTGGTACTGATAAACAGATCAAGCGTATCTTCCCGGAAGATTACAGATAATCGCAATCCAAAGGACTGCTTTCAGAACGATTCTGAAGGCAGTCTTTTTTGCATTCAAAAAGAGCACCGCAGTGCTCTTACTTTTCGTATACCCAGTGTTTTTCGATACGATAGCCGACAAAGAAGATCAACATATCAATCACAAGCTTGATCGGCATTTCACCGCCTCTGAACAGGAATACCAGAATGGATACCAGGATTGCAGATGCGACGGTCTTACCTGTTGCAAGCAGCATATATCTGCCAACATGGGAGATTTCATCTGCCTTGAAGACCAGATATTTATCCAGATAGTAGTTATAGGTATCAGAGAATACACGGCCGATGAATGTAGATACAGCAATATACGTTAACGGCATGGATTCTTCCAGCAGGCTGATACCTACACTGTAGATCGCCAGGTCCAGAATCGTTGAAGATAACGATACGAAGATAAACAGCAGGAAGGCTCCGACGATATTCCAGGAGTCCTTCAGTGCACGGAAATGCGTACGCTTTACCGACATGCGAGGTGTCGGGGTAATGGCAATTTCCTGCAGCTGGATGTCCTTCTTATCGAAGATCATGTTGAACTCATAGTCGTAGCGTTCACCCGGTGTTGTTAACAGATATCCCAGAAGACTTCTCGGATATGCACGAAGACCTGTCTGAGTATCATTCATAGTGATGCCGCCTAAGAGTTTCAGCAGATAGTATGTAATGGTATTGGCTTTACGATTGGCTAATGCAATCGATTCATTCTTATAATCACGTGCACCTAAGGTAATGGTGTTTTCCTTTGCCTGCAAAGCGGTGTTGAGAACATCCGCTGCCAGATATGTACCATCAGAGTCAGCAGTTACGACAATCTCAACCTTCGGACATTTGACCAGAATGTAGTTGAAGGCTGTCTTCAGAGCACGTCCTTTACCGCAGTTTACGCCATGACGAAAGACGATAATATCCATCTTTTCCAGTTCATCATATATGTCACGATATGTGATATCACTGCCGTCATCAACAACGATCATTTTGTTCAGGCCTGCATTCTGCAGTTCCTTGATATAGTCAATAAAGCGATGTTCAGGATTCAGCGAGGGAATCACCACCATAACCCCATCAGTATTCGCTGTATACTCTGTTGTTTCCATAGCATATGCATTATAGCACTATGTCTGATAAAGAAATCATGAATAAAATGGCACAGCGATAAATCAATCAAATATCAGGAAACAGTACTTTTGAAGATATGAGATATTTCTTTCATTTATTCATTGCGTAAACGTATTTCTTCAGCATTCTCGTTGCATGTGATCCATATTTGGAACAGCCCTGTCGTATAGTATATGCAAGAGTAAAAAGGAGTCATTTATATGGATAATCAGCGTATGTTACAGGAGTTCATTGAACTGGCATCCATTGATGTCGCTTCCGGTCAGGAAACAGAGCTGGCAGATGTACTGGAGAAAAAGCTTCAGGAAATCGGCTTTGTGACAGAACGTGATAATGCCGGTGATACCTTCGGCGGCAGCTGCGGCAATCTTCTGGCTGTGCGCAAAGGTGAAAAGGATGGCGTTATCTGTTTCTGTTCCCATATGGACCGTGTACCGAATGGATTCGGTATTCATCCCGTCAACGATCATGGCATTCTGCGTTCTTCCGGAGATACGATTCTGGCGGCGGATGATCTGTCCGGTGTTGCGGCGATTCTTGAAGGCATGCGTCTTGCGATTGCCTCCGGAAACAAACTGCCGACAATTGAGATTCTCTATACCGTTGGTGAAGAGGCAGGTCTGTTTGGTGCAAAAGCTTTCGATGTAAAGAAGCTGCAGTCAAAGAATCTGTACATTCTGGATTCACCCGGTCATGTCGGACGCATCATCAACAATGCCCCGGGTCGTGCGATGCTGGAGGTGCAGGTCTTCGGTCAGGCTGCGCATGCAGGCAATGAACCGGAGAAAGGTATCGATGCTGCCAAGGCGATGGCAGAGATGCTGGCGACATTGAAGACAGGCAGAATTGATGAGCTGACAACTTCCAACTTCTCTTCACTCTGGGCAAAGTCCAGTACAGCGATGAATGTTGTCTGTGATCATGCGATCCTGCGTGGCGAAATGAGAAGCCGTGATGCAAAGCGTCTGGATGCATATGAAGCTTACTTCCGCACGCATTGTCAGGAAGCAGCCGAGAAGCATCATGTAACGGTTTCGTTTAAGCGTGAGGATTCGTTCCTCCCCTTCCTGATCCCCGAGGACAGTGACATTATTACAATTGCTAAGGAAGCGATGGCTGAACTGGGTATTGAGACTGTAGTCAATGGCGGTGGCGGCGGCATGGACGCCAACATCTTCAACCAGGAAGGCAAGGTCTGTGTCGGTGTAGCTACCGGCTACTTCAAGAATCATTCCAGAGATGAGTATCTGCATTTAGAGGATTTCTATCAGAGTGCAGAGCTTGTTGCACGTATCATCAGTAAGTATTAAGGAGAATTAACATGGCAGAAGTATTTGCGAAAAATCTGAGTTTCTTCTACTTCATGGTTGTCATCATTGTTTTTGCAATGGGTGATATTACCGGCAAACTGACAAAGGGCAAGATGTCCGGCATGATGGTTGTCATGATGCTGTTCCTGCTTGGTTTCCTGACAAACGTTTTTCCGAAAGACATTATTGATCAGGCAGGTTTAACTGCTTTATCAAAGCTGGCCGTTGCAATGGTGCTCTTTAACATGGGTACAACACTGAACATCAGACAGCTGATCGAAGAATGGAAAACTGTACTGATGGCTACATTATGCATGGTTGCATCATGTATTGTGATGCTTTGCGTTACTCCGCTGATCGGTTTTGAAACGGTTCTTGTAGGCATGCCTGTTATCAATGGTGCTGCGATGGCAACTACACTGATGTCTGCGGCTGCTGCAGAAAAAGGCTTAACAACTGCCGCTGCATTATGTGCTGTCATCTATTCTGTACAGAAGTTCGTCGGTGCTCCGATCGCTTCCGCAATGGGTATGCGCTATGGCAGAAAGCTACTGAAGGCATATCGTGAAAATCCCGAGCAGTTCAAAAAGACTGAAAAAAAGGCTGATGGTACAGTAAGAGTTACCTTTGCGGATCGTCATAAGGACTGGTTCTCTGCCAATACCATGATTGCGATTGTTGCTGCCGGTTCCTGGATTGCCCATATTCTTGGTGATCTGACACCTGTTAATTACAGTATCTGGGCGTTGCTGTTAGGTGTTGTATGTTCTGCCTCCGGGCTGATTCCCAATAAGCTTTTACAGAAGGCAAGTTCCTATGGTCTGATGATGATTGCTGTCTTCGGTTCTCTGATTCCTTCTTTAGCTAAGGTATCTCTGAGTGATCTTGGTACGATGGCTTTCCAGACAATCATCCTGTTCATCGCTGCTCTGATCGGTGTTGTTCTGGTTGGATGGATCCTGCCGACATGGAAACTTGTTGGTGATAAGGATCTGGCTGTAGGTATTGGTGTTGAACAGTTCCTTGGCTTCCCTTCCAATGTCGTCATCTGCCGTGAAGTCGGTGACGCCTTAGGTGAAACAGAAGAAGAAAAGACATTCATCGAAGATACGCTGAATGTCCCGTATGTTGTTGGCGGTATTACCGTCATTACCGTATTGTCTACATTGCTTGCAGGTTTTGTCATCAACCTGCTGTAATCCATATCACTATGAGCCGACGCTGGTCGGCTTTTTAATTCCCCTTCTTATTCTCTCTGACACGCAGGATATTCATGACATTGGATGCAATCATGCAGATAAAAGCCAGAATCAATAGCAGATTTCCTTCGACTCTTCCGGTGATGGCCAGACCAAGGAAGATAATTGCAGCAATGGCAATTAAGATATTCAGAATAACAACAGGTTTGCTGTTCATAGAATTTCCTCCTCTGTATATACGATAATAGTTTGTCACTCAGAAAATACAGGACACAGTACAGGCATAGATAGAAAAAGCA
>JAZUHS010000249.1:0-4326 GCA_045641845.1 Bulleidia sp.
GCTGTCATTAACAGGCAGGAACATCGCTGTACGGTTGGGATCACGTGTCGCCAGATCAAAGTCAATGCAGCCATCGGCTTCATCAGTTGTACGCATCCAGTCATTGAACGGATCCTTGATGGTATCACGCATCGGTTCGTATGTACGCCATCCTTCGATCGGAAGCAGTGTGCCAAGGAAGATCTTCATGCCCTTCTCACGCGCTTTCGGCAGATAGTATGTTCTGACACCATTGATCAGATCTTCTGCCGCAGGCAGATCACTCCAGGGTCTCCATCTGTTTACTTCGACACCGACCGGATGAATGATGTCATTGATGCCATGCTGGATAATGATTGTATCTGCACCAGCTGCTTCAACTTCAATCGGGAATCTTGTCTCGCCTTTAAGACCATAAGCCGCATATGTAGTGCAGTGATATTCACGCAGAATACGTGTACCGGAAACCGCACGTCTGATGATGGCTGTATCATGATGACCATTGTCCCATGCCATCTGCATCAGATAATCCGGCCAGTCCTGAGCAGTGATGGAGTCCCCATAACAGATAACGCAGTGATTCATTTCTTCAGTCAGAACCTCTACTGTATTCAGGAACCAGAACCATCCTGTATTTCTTGTTACATCATCATCGAGAACTGCTTCCTTCAGGAAGTTGCCGTAGCTGTAGAACGCCTTGGATAAAGGCCCCTGCTGCAGTACACCGGAATTCATCTGTGTCGCTTCACGGACATAGATGCTTACAGCATAGTGTTCACCGGAAGTAATATTCACATCCATGACATCGGATGTCACTTCCTGACCGGGTTCAATGGCAATCACTTCACTGCCGTTCACAGTAATGCTCTGTACTGCAGAAGCATCGATTTCACGGGGATTGACGCTCTTTGCGAAGGTTGCTTCAATACGTACTGTTTCTGTACCTGTCAGGTTGGAGAAACGGAAACGTGCACCCTTTGCGTTAAAGACCATACGCATGGGATAGCGGATGGTTACATTCTTTGCATATACACATTCCTTCTGATCAATGATCGAAGTTGCGTTGCCCCAGCAGGCAACCCATTTATTCATTTCTGTCATATTCTTATACACTCCACTGCTTATTTTATCGCATGCTTGTTCTGCTTGCCATAACCATCAGGCAAACTCCTGCACCAGAGCCGCACCGATGATCATAACTGCACCGACCATTGCCGGAATCGTCATTGCTTCATGCAGAATCACTGCCGACAGGATCAATGCTCCGATCGGATCCAGATAGCTGATGACTGCCGCGGATTGCGAGCGCAGTTTGTCCACACCGCCGAAATACAGTGCATAGGCAATGCCTGTATGCACAATACCGACAACCAGTGTCATCATAAATGCATTCATACCGCCGCCAAAGGCAAATCCCCCTGACAGCAGTACATACGGAAACATGACGGCTGCTGCGGCCAGCAGCTGTACGATGGTTTTGGCATAAGGATCAGCGATGGGATTCTTCTTGTTCAGAATAACGACCGTCGCATACAGCGCAGCGGCACCAAGGCCAAAGAGAATGCCCTTAAAATCAGAACCACTGATGGCGGAAGTACCGGATACCAGCACCATACCCAGCATTGATACCGCAGTGCATAACAGCTTTCTGCAGGTCAGCTTCTCCTTGAACATGAGCGGTGAAAGCAGAATGACGATCGTCGGTTCCATGTAATAGCAAAGTGTGGCAATGGAAACACTGGTATAGCTGTAGGCTTCAAATAACAGCATCCAGTTAAGACCTAAAGCGATGCCGCTTGCGATCAGCATGATCATTCTGCCTGCACTTAAATGCAGTTCAAGCTTTCGCTTCTGTACCAGAATGCATGCATATAAAAACAATGATCCAAGAATTCCCCTGACACAGGCCAGAGCTGCCGAAGATAAGGGAATCGCTCTTCTGAAAATACCTACTGTCGAAAATATCAGCATGGCCAGGATGACCATAAGATAGGAACTTCTGCTGTTTTCCTGCATACTTTTCTCCTTTTCTTCAAAAAAGACACCTGCAGGTGTCAGGTTCAGGAAGCAATCTGTGTGCGCTTCATTGTCAGGATGCTGAAGAAGGCAAGATCGGCGATATCTCTGCAGGCAGACTGTGTTAAAGGCTGCAGTACATCAATATCTTCAGGATCTGCGATCTTGGCCAGAGCACCGATCGCACATTCCACTTCATCCTTGTGTTCAAACGGATCCATCTCCAGTACTTCATGCAGTGTCTTACGGGACAGTTCACTGCCGAAAGCACCCAGCGCACGGATAGCAAGATAACGGGCCAGCCACTTGCCGTTCTTTACGATTTCGACAATCGGTGATGCATCCATATCATCACCAAGTTCCAGTTCTGCTACACGGTCCAGGATCATGCCGATGACAGCACTTTCCTTAGTTTCATTGAGCAGTCCAAGATATTTACGGCATGCTTCTGCATCATATGCATTCTTGAGAAGACGGCCATAGGCAAAGCATACAGCAGTACGTACAGGACGTTCATCTTCACCTGTATGTGCATTGAGGATGGTGATCAGTTCTTCATACATCGCAGGATCATCAATGAGTTCTGCTTCAGCGAAGGTATCCCAGTCCATCTTCTTTCTGTTCGTTGCAGCTGCGGAAGCACCTGCCATTTCCAGAATCAGTCGTTCCAGATCTTCTTTCTTCATGTTTTCTACCTCTTATCTTACATGCACAGAAAGAATACTCTTCCTGTGTGTAAAAAGCACGTTTTCTGCTTTATCTCAGTCTTCAAAGCCGTTCCAGACGGGCTTGCCGGGATAGATCTTCGGTGTCATTTCACCACGGAGAACCTTCAGAGCATGTTCCACCATGGATTCATGCTCGAATTCACCCGGATATGCAGTGATCGGGGCAATCCACTCGGTATGAGACTTCATGTAGTCGACGATGCCTTCAATACGAAGCAGTCCTCCGGTCAGTACAATCTGATCTACCTTTCCTTCTAAAGGCGCAGCCATCATGCAGATCCACTTGGCACACTGATACAGCATTGCGGTCCACACTCTTGTCGCTTCAGGATCCCCTGCCTTGACACGTTCATAGATCTTCATGGAGTCGGATGTACCGAAGTGTGAGGAAAGACCGCCACCCTGTGAACAGAGTCTTCTGACTTCAGATGGATCCTTGTCAAACAGATAATCCAGAACATCGGTAACGGACATCGAACCCATGCGGGTCGGAGAGAACGGACCTTCACCGCCGCCGGCATCATTGGAGTCAATGATTCTGCCATCCTTATGGCATGTCACGGAAATACCGCCGTCGATATGAGCGACGATCAGGCGCAGCTCTTCATAGGGACGATTGACATCCTGGGCATATCTTCTTGCCGTAGCCTTGAGATTGAGCACGTGGTTGGTTGCACGTCTGTAGATGCCCTTAACACCGGAGATGCGTGCTTCATCGCACAGTTCATCCACTACAGGGGGATCTACCATCAAAGCCGGCATGCCGTAGGCCTTATGATATTCCATTGCCATCTGCACACCGAGCATGGAGCTGTGGTAGAGATGACCTTTGCAGTTTCTTGTATCTTCAACCAGCTGCTCATTGATTTCATAGCAGCCGCTTTCACATGCATAGCAGGGACCGCCTCTTCCGACAACGGCATCAATGGTATGCAGATCTACACCTGCATCCTTGAGGAAATCACTGGTTACCTGCATACGATAATCCAGCTGGTCATTGATGCTTCCCATCTTCAGCAGCAGGGAGGAATCATGGAAGACACTTCTGGAAAAGATGCATGTTTCATTTTCAAACAGAGCAACCTTGGTGGAGGTGGAGCCGGGATTGATCACCATCACTCTGTATACTTTATCTGACATAGTCTGTACCTCGAACAGTATTCATTATAAGCTTTCTCTTCGCACATTTCACGGAGAACAGGCTTAGTGTATTCGTTGACACGTCAGGTATGCGGACTTATCATACGGGCATTACCCAGGAGGTTATACGCATGTATACAACACAGAGTTTCAGTGCCGATGCATTCAAGCCTGCCCGCTTTGAATCCAAAGGCACCATCACACTGAACGATCAGGTCATCCCCTACCATACTGTCTGTGAAGATAATGTCTTCTATGGCAAGGACGGCAAGCCTGTCGCTTCCATCTTCTCCTACTCCTACTTCCGCAGTGATGTAGAGGATACAGTCAATCGTCCCGTCGCATTCGGCTTCAACGGCGGTCCGGGTTCTTCTTCCATGTATGTACACACAGGTTTCCTTGGTACAAGACGTCTGAAGTACGGCGAACCGGATCGTCCTACTTCCTTTGGTCCCTATGAAGT
>JAZUHS010000250.1:0-18150 GCA_045641845.1 Bulleidia sp.
TGAATGTAAAAGAAATCGTAGTAATAGCAGAGCAGACTCCAGGCCTGGTAAGTTTTCATAATTATGAGCAATTGAAAGAATACATGGAAAAGGGGCTTTCTATTTACAAATCCACTATATACACACCTGAAAATATGAAACAGGCTGAAGCGCATTGCAAACTGCTGAAATCTATTAGAAAAAAGCTTAATGATAAAAAGAAGGAACTTGTAACGGCATATTCGAAGCCTATTGATGTAGTTGCGGAACAGATTGATGAACTCCTAAACATGATTAAAGAGCCTATTAGCATCATTGAGAAAATGATTAAAGAAGAGGAAAAACGCCAGAAGAAGGCTGAAATCATGAGTTATGCAACAAACAAAGCAGCTGTACTAGGAGATTATGCAGAGCACTTTGTAGCCAGCAATGCTTTTTTTAACGATAAATGGTTGAATACAACTTATAGAACAAAGCAATGGCAAAGTGATATTGACAGCATGGTCCAGCAGGCTGCAGATGATTTTGTGACGATTAGCAAAGTCGGTGGAAAGAACAAGGGAGCACTTCTTGCATTTTATTTTGATAAGCTTTCTCTAGAGGGGGCTGAGCAGTTTATGGAATTGGTATCCGCGGATGTTGATGAAGGGGCTGTCGGAACAATTGATGATGAAGATTCTGTTGTCGGTTATAAGGTATTGAAAATCTATGGAACTGAAAGACAGATGCTGCAGTTTATGACTCAATTGGATATTTCAGGAATTGACTATGATGAAATTGAGGATGCGATGCCTAAAGCTATGAGTGAAATTACAGTTCCTGATTTCGATTCGTTTGTTGCGTTTGATATTGAACATACTGGTACTTTTGGCATTGATAAAGGAGATGCAGAACCAGAAATCACAGAAATTGGTGCAGTGAAAGTTCTTAATGGAGAGATTATCGAGCGATTTGATATGCTTGCTAATCCGGGACGTAAAATTGTTCCGATTGCAGCTAGACTGACACATATTACTGATGAAATGGTTGCTAACAAACCTCCTGTCGATGAAGTAATTAAGTGTTTTAAGGAATTTGCTGGTGATAGTATTCTGGTCGGACATAATATCAAGAGTTGTGATATTCCTCATATCGCAAGAGCAGCTAAACGTGCAGGTATTGCTTTTGAAAACAGTTATTTAGATACAAAGGTGTTAGCTGGAAATCTGAAATCGAAGTATGGTTGGAAGAATGTAAAATTGACTTCTCTCCCGGAATTCTATCATATTCAGCAAACGGAAGCTCATAGAGCTTGGTGTGATGCAGAAGCTAATGCGCATGTATACTTTAAGTTAAAGCAAGGATAATTCACCATAGCAGAGTTTCCTTAGGAAGATGATTTATGTTTTTAGAAGGGAAATCAATAAATGGGTTAGTCTTGAAGAAAAAGACATCCAAGTATTTCCTGATAGGTAAATGACGGAAAATGATCTTGCATATCGCGTTGTTGAAGTTGTTATCAAGTAGATTGTTAATGGCGACTATTTGGAGACCTTAAAAATTGCGGTTCTGTTTCAAATAAACGTTTACTTGCGTATACATATTTCCGATTGGGTATGAATGAATCTGAAGAGGGAAAATGCAATGGAAATGCCATGCGTCATTTAGTTCAAGCTAGAGTGATCTTTAATGAATTGGAAGAACACAATCAAAGCAATCATGATGATGCAAAATGCAGTCAATTAGTAAAGCTATTGCTAAGTACATTTGAAGGTAGTATATAAACTAAAACACCCCCTGTTACACCATGACTGGTGCTACAGGGGGTATGTTCATTTACTGATAATACTGATTAACTCAGATTACTTAGCAGCTTCTGCAGCAGCGTGAGCACCTGCGACACGACCGGAAGTATAGGACCAGCCCATAGCAGCTCCGCCGTAGTCTACATATGCATCATGTTCTGTATACAGTACACCGGAGGAGTCTGTACCTACAGCATAGAGACCCTTGATGGGTGTTGTGCCGTCTGTACCGAGTACCTGCAGGCTTTCGTTGACATCCAGACCGCCGCATGTAGCGTAGCAGTAAGGAGCCATCTTAACTGCATAGTAAGGACCATCGCCTACAGCAACCAGATGGTTAGCAGCCTTGCTGAATTCTTCGTCAACACCAGCTTCGCATGCTGCGTTGTACTTAGCAACTGTATCTGTCAGAACAGCAGCGTCGATACCCAGCTTGCCAGCGAGTTCTTCCATAGTATCAGCCTTAACAACGATACCGGAGTTTTCTGCATCAGCGAGAACGTCGAACATTTCAGGCAGTGCTACACCTGTAGGAATCGCTGTACCATAGTAGCCCAGGTAAGATCCGGAAGGACCTGTGTAGGGTTCTGTGAAGCCGTTTTCAGCAATTTCCTTCAGTCTTTCTTCACTGTAGATGGAATAGTAGATGTTACCAGCCTTCCAGGGATCAAACATGGAAGTCTTTTCTTCGTTAGCGAAACGTACGCCCTTCTTGTTTACATTGAAGGCAGCGTTGTCATTACCCAGGGTTGCAGGAATATCTGCAACAGAGTAGTATGCCTGACGCTGTGTCTGCCAGCCGATTGCACCTTCGATTGCGATGGGTTCATAACCGGACAGGTAGGATACGGAACCTGCGTTATGTACGCAAGGAGTAACACCGATGTTGAATGTACCTGCACCGTTCTGGATTGCAGATTCGATCATCTTACCATCATTCTGATGCTGACTGAACAGCTTCCATTCACCGGAGAGAGGATAGTATTCATCAGAGAGATACTTTGTTGTCATTTCAGCGTTAGCAGCGAAACCACCAGTAGCCAGGATAACTTCCTTAGCATTGATGATGTATTCTGTACCATCAGCCTTGGAAACAGCCTTAGCACCTACAACAGCATCGCCATCCATGATCAGTTCTGTACCTTCTGTTTCGAGCATGTATTCGCCACCCATTTCAACCAGCTTTTCAACAGCACCATCATAGAAGCCCTGTGTCAGAGCCTTAGCACCGGAGTGGTTTACACATACTGCCCATACATTGCCGGCAAAGCCTGCAGCTACATCGAACTGGAAGCCATAGGAATCCATCAGCCAGTCAGCAGTTTCACCGGACTGTTCGATCAGCATCTTAACCATTTCGGGCTTAGCCTGCTGTACACCATTGCATGTTGTGTATTCCAGCCATGTGTTCAGGAATGCTTCTTCATCAACGAACTTTTCGCCTGCAGCCTTAACTCTTACTTCCTTAGTCAGCGGATCTGTCCATTCAGGATATTCTGTTGCTACCTGGGAAGGAATGTTAATAGCAGTAGGGCCGGATGTCAGAGGACCGTTACCGCCGATTCTTGCAGTCTTTTCAATTACGAGAACCTTTGCTCCGTTTTCAGCAGCGGAGATGGCAGCTGTTAAGCCGGCACCGCCTAAACCAACAACGAGAACATCAGTGTCGAGAGTTTCTGTAACACCTGTAGGAGCAGGTACAACCTGGAATGCGGCGATTGCGGATTCTTCGCTGCCACCAGCAACGAGAGCCTGCTTGAGGCAGTCTGTAACAGCCATACGTACACCATTGGAGGATGCAGTAGCACCGCAGATTGCATCAACAGCAACACTCTGGTTTTCGATCATTCTGGGAACCATCAGATCGATAACTGTTTCGAGAATTGCAGGCTTTTCGGAGTTTTCCTTGTCTACAACGATCTTTTCGATTTCTGTTTCATTAACTGTAACATCAACCTTGATACGTTCAGAGTAACGGAAACCTGTACCTAATGCTGTATATGTGCCGGGAGCCATCTTTACAGCAACTTCTGTAGATTCACCCTTTGCCTGAGCAAAGCAGTTTTCAACAGCAGTCTTTACAGCACCGGAAGTGATGGAAGCACCGGATACTGTATCGATTTCAGCGGACTGCTTTTCCATAACGGCAGCAGCCAGAGTCTCAGCAGCAGCACCGCCTACGGAAGGAGTTTCACTGCCAGCTTCGATCTTAACGTCAGTTACATTTTCAGCGTCGAAAGTCATAGTAACCTTAACTTCACCGCCGAAGCCAACAGCTGTAGCTTCATATGTACCGGGTGTATATGTACCCGTTGCAGAAGGTGCAGCGCTGGATGCAGTACTTGTACAGCCTGCGATCATCGCAAGAGAAAGTACAAGTGCAGCAACTTTAGTTTTCTTCATATCTTATCCCTTTCTACGGTATCGAATACCGTGTGTGCAATCATTTGTACAGAGTTACACAGAATTCCGCATTTTCTGCATGAATCCGTAAAACTGACTGCATAGTCATTATAATCCTGTTCTCTTGTGAAACAAATAATCTAAGGCTTACCATAAGAAATTGAACGATTACTGTTAAATTATGAAAGTGATTATTATGATCACTGTACAGCATATGATTTTCTGTTACTTACAATGACTGCAGATGTATACATACAGTCCTGAATCCATAGAGTGATAGAATACTGATAAAGAAGAAAGAAGGATGAACATATGGCAGTCAGAAGAACAAGAGTTGTAGATCCTACACAGTTTACATGCGAACGATATCTTAGAAACAAGCTGAATGCCAGTCTGGTGAAAGGCTTCTCTTCTGAGATGGGATTTGGTTTAGCAGAATACCTGAAGGCCTATGGTCTTGATGAAGAGATCAGAAACTATCGTGCTTACTATCTGATCAAAGATGGAGCTAAGGTTGTAGCATACTTCTCTATCCAGTGCGGCAGTCTGGTGCTGTGTGATAATAAAGAAATCGGCGGTATTACACATACACTGGATGATGGTGTTCATTACTTCATTGAAGATGAATATTTGGATGTTACAAAGACACTGCCGGCAGTGGAACTCTCTCATTTCTGCATGAACGATGCCTACAGGAAAAGAGTAAAGAACAGAACAATTGATTATCCTTCCCGAAAGGTAACTTTCGGTACATATATCTTCTATAAGTTCATTGCACCTAAGCTGTTGGAAATCAGTACACATGTAGGACTGCAGTATGTATATCTGTTCTGTGCGGATGATGGTACCGGGAAACTATGGAACTACTACACAAGAGAACTGAAGTTCAAGCCTTTGAAGGATAAAGCTGTTATTCGTCAGTACTATGATACGGAACTGGAGTGTCTGACGATGTCTGTTGCCAGCTTAAGCAAGGAGATCCGTAAGTTTGAGGATCTGCCTAAAGAATATGCCGTACTGCATCATCTGGAAGACCATGGCTCTGCGACTACTTCTGAACTGAAGAGTGAATACAATATCAATGATATTTCCTTTATTACAAATGAACTGGTCAGATGCGGTCTTGTGATTACGGAAAGAGTGGAGAATCTGGGGATTGTTCTGAAGCTGAATCAGTCTGAAGACTTCGTACAATAACACCGGTTTCCATAGAGCTTAAGATTGAAATATATCAGTAAAATACAATTGTTATTTCTAGGCAACATGATACATTAATAGCCGTACAAATTCTGTACGGAATTACTGCTCAGTATGAGCTGGACTATGTGGACGGCGGTGTAGTGCCGGTATTTGTAAAGTGTTGTTATATGCTCTATGAATCGGTCAGTAAGAAGGGACTTCTGGTACAGAAAGAACTTGTATAGGATGGAATGAAGACGGGTGTATAGCGCATCCGTCTTTTATTAGTCTGAAAGGGGTCAAAACAATGAATAAGAAACTGATTGCATCCATGAGCGTGATTGCACTGCTGGCAGGATGCACACAGCCTGCTTCCTCTGCAGGCTCTGCTCCTTCTGTGCCTTCTTCCAATGAAGAAGAAAGCATGTATACAGAAGAATTCCAGGCATTCCTCGATGCTCTGATCTTGAATTCTCTACATCCGTAGACCAGTTTGTATCCGAACAGGGAGATGACCCTGCGACAGGTAACAGAGGTGCCGGCGGTCCTGCTGAACTTGCAGTCGCTGAATTCCTCAAGGGCAAGATGGAAGAGATCGGTCTTTCCAATGTCACAATGGAAGAAACAAGAGTTGATGGTCATATCTTCAAGGGTGCAAATGTAACATTCACAAATGTAAACGGTGAAGAACAGAAGATTGATCTTGGTTCCTACCAGTGCACAATCAAGGCAGATAACGAAACAGTACCGCTGGTATATCTTGGTCAGGGTACAACAGAAGACTATGTCGGTGCTGATGTAACAGGAAAGCTCGTACTGATTGACATTGACCAGAACGAAGACTGGTGGATTTCCTCTCCGGCTGTACAGGCGATGCTGCATGGAGCTAAGGGTGTACTTGCCAACTCCTGCATGTATGTAGAGGATGGCGATCGTATTGGTACACAGGATATCTGTGCACCTGCTGAAGCTGTTGCTTTAGGTATTTCCGATAACAATGCACAGGCACTCAAGGATGCCATCGCTGCTTCTGAAAACGGTGAAATCGAAGTTGTCTTCAATGCCGATGCAGAAGTCATTCCGGATACAGCTTCCCATAACGTATGGGGCGAAATTCCCGGCAAAACAGATGAAGTGATCTACATGATGGCGCACATGGATGGCTACTTCCATTCCTACTTCGACGATGCTTCCGGTGATGGTCTGATCATGGGCATTGCCAAGGCTATGATGGATTCCGGCTATTCACCTAACAAGACAATCCGTTTTGTCTTCCATGGTGCAGAAGAATTCGGTCGTTCCAACTCTGAAGCAGACTGGGCAATCGGTGCTTATGAAATGATCAACACACTGCATCCTGAATGGGCTGACAATGCTTATGCAATTGTCAACATCGATGGTGCATACTGTGTAGAAGGTGAAACAACATTCGGTGTTGCTGTTGGTGAAGAACTGGCAGAATTCGCTGCTGCGATCGCTGATCCGCTGATTGCAGAAAGCGGCTATACATACCGTTATCAGACACCTCAGAGCACATATAAGGAAGACTTCAACTATACAGCACATGGTATTCCCTCTGTAGGTACAGCTAAGGGTGTAGAAACACTGTTCTATGACTATGGCTATCATACAAGCTGTGATGCAAGAGAAAAGGCCGGCTTTGATGAGAATACATGGCTGTGGATGCATACACTCTATGGTGCTTTCGTTTATGAATTTGACAGAACACCTGTCAGAGTGATGGACTTCGGTGCCCGCTTTGAAGCATTCAAGGAATCTCTGGACACAGAACTGATTACAGATGAAGCTCTGTATAACCTCGTAGATGAAGTCATCGCTGCAGCTGCTCCGATTACAGAAGCTCAGAAGCAGATCAACGCTGACTACGCTGCCGCAAGTGAAGCAGGTGACACTGCAAAGATGGAAGAACTGCAGGCACAGGCTGTGGAAATGAACAAGAAGACTCATGTTATCTATAAGGCAGTCAATGATGCACTGCTGTGGCTGGATGGTGACTTTGGTGTTGTATTCCCCAACGAAGTACGTCAGGACAACATCAACAACCTGATGGCTGCGATTGATTGCCTCAAGGAAGGTGATCCTGCAACAGCTTCCGATGAATATCTCTCCTGCATCGGCAATGCATGGTATGCAATGTTCTTCGATGAAGAAACAATTGCTTATCGTGAAGGCTGCTATGAAGAAGGTCTGAAGGATACATGGGCTGATGGCAGAATTGACACAGACTTCCATCCTGAAGTATATGCAGTCAATAACAAGTGCATGAATGCAGAAGGTACAGAAGACTTCACTGCAGATATTGAAGTACTTGAAACAGTACTGGCTGACCAGATCGAAAGACTGGGTACATGTGTTGAAAGAGAAAAGACACTGATTCAGACAGTACTCGATCTGATGAAGTAATCTCTGTTTCTATTTGGATGAGGGCTTAACCAGCCTTCATCCTTTTTCTTTCCCCGTGGTAGTATAGAGACAGAGGATAATCTTATGAACGAATATGTAATCAGAAATGCAAACATCCTGGATGGTACAAAAGACATGGAAGTGATGACAGGGATGGATATCCATGTCATCAATGGTGTGATCAGAGAGATCGGTAAGAATCTGCCGGAACATGGTGAAACACTGGAACTTGCAGGAGCTTATATCATTCCCGGCTTAATCAATATGCATGTACATTTGCCTGGTTCAGGTAAGGTTGGAGGAAAGAAAGTGTCTGACCTGAAGGGACTGGTCAATTTCATCAAGAAGAATGGATTACTGAGAGAAGTCGGTATGGAGATCACTGCCTCCGGTGCCCGTAAGGAACTTTACTCTGGTGTTACAACTGTACGCAGTGTAGGAGGTGTCGGAGATATTGACAGCAGACTGGCTCATCGTATTGCGATCGGTATGCGTAAAGGACCGCGTATCATTCCTGCCAATGAAGCGATCTGCACACCTGGCGGTCATATGGAAGGTACAGTATCTGTGGCTGCATCTACAGTGGAAGAGGCAGTGAAGATGGTAGATCAGATCGCTGACAGCGGTGCTGCTTTAATCAAGCTGATGATCACAGGCGGTGTACTGGACTGCAAGGTCAAGGGACATCCTGGTGAACTGAAAATGAGCAGGGAAATGGTAAAGGCATGCTGTGATCGCGCACATATGCTGGGATTACAGGTGGCAGCCCATGTTGAAGGACCGGAAGGTGTAGAGATTGCGGCCGAATGCGGTGTGGATACGATAGAGCATGGCGCATTAGCTTCAGATGAAGCAATTGCACTTATGAAGGAACATGGATCAGCTTTGATCTGTACATTATCACCTGCAGTACCTCTTTCCTTACTCGATCCATCTGTTACAGGCTATGGCGAAGACTGTCAGTATAACAGCCGTGTACTGATGGAAGGTATGGTCGCTATGATTGAGAAGTGTCTGAAAGCAGGTGTTAAGGTAGGACTTGGCACAGACACCGGTTGTCCGTTTGTAACACATTATGATATGTGGAGAGAACTGTTCTACTTCACAAAGATGATCAAGGGTACAGATAACCGTATGGCTCTTTATATGGCAACATTGGGAAATGCAGAAATCATGGGCTATGATCAGAAGTTCGGTTCCATCGCAGAAGGAAAGAGTGCGGATATGGTCATCTTATCCGGCAATCCTCTGGAGGATCTTACAGTACTTAGGGATCCGAAGATGGTCATTCAGTCCGGTATACAGTATACAAAGAAGAACAAAAAGTATGGCAATATTGAAACTGTACTGGATGAACTGATGAAACAGCTGTAATTGATACATGAAAATGGTGAAGGTCTTATTCGAAAGATAGGACCTTTTTAGTACGATATTCACAATTGATCGTTGTCGATTAGAGACGTTTGCATTCAGAACTTTAGGCATGCATGATTCTGTTTGCTTCTGAATACTGCTTAAACTATGTTTTCGAGTATATATAAATGCAATAAAAACGTCGAGAACCTAGAATGAAGTAATGGATCTTTCTGCGACAATCGCAAAACATGTTTGTCATGAAAATGAAGTAATGTTTAACATGCTTTCTTTGTGGGAAAAAGAAAAGACATGACCTTTCAGCCATGTCTTATGAGTGTTATTCAACAACCAGATCACTGTCACGGAACTGCAGGGAGTAGAGCTTCTTGTAGATGCCGTCCTTGTCGATCAGTTCGTCGTGTGTGCCGCGTTCTGCGATCTTGCCGTTCATGACAACTGCAATTTCATCTGCGTTGCGGATAGTGGAGAGTCTGTGGGCTACAACTAATGTTGTACGTCCCTTGCACAGTTCATCCAGAGAGTTCTGGATCAGTACTTCGGTTGTATTATCCAGAGCGGATGTAGCTTCATCGAGAATCAGGATTGCCGGGTTCTTCAGGAAGACACGGGCAATGGACAGACGCTGCTTCTGACCGCCGGAGAGCTTGACACCACGTTCACCGATTTCTGTATCGTAGCCGTTTTCCAGGGTCATGACATAGTCATGAATGTTAGCTTTCTTGGCTGCTTCATAGATTTCCTCATCTGTCGCATCCAGACGGCCATAGCGGATATTGTCCTTGATGGAACCGGAGAACAGGAATACGTCCTGCTGAACGATACCGATGTTTTTTCTGACAGAATCCATTGTCAGCTTTCTGATATCCTGACCATCAATTGTGATAGAACCGGCGTCTTCAGGGAGCTTGTAGAAATTGGGAATCAGATGGCAGACAGTTGTCTTACCGCCGCCGGAAGGACCGACCAGGGCAATCTTGCGTCCCTTTTCAACATGGAGTGTAACGTGATCAAGTACACCCTTGGTTGTGTCATAGGAGAAGGATACATCGTTGAAATCGATCACACCTTCGACATTCTTCAGTTCCACTGCTTCAGGATTATCCACTTCCTCAGGCATATCCATGATTTCCAGGTAACGGGCAAAACCTGTAGAACCATTCTGGAACTGTTCCATGAAACCGATCAGTGTATTCACCGGATTGATGAAGAGGTTAACGGAAACGATGAATGTGGAGTAGTCACCGAAAGTGATACGGCCGCTGTACAGGAACAGACCGCCGGCAATCAGGATGAATACGTTGAAGATATCTGTGACAAAGGATGTTGTGGAATGGAAAAGACCCATGGCCTGATAGGACTTGCGGGAAGCTTCTACGAAGAGACCATTGCCCTTTTCAAACTTCTCCAGTTCCTTTTCTGCATTTGTATAAGCCTTGGTAACTCTGATACCGGAGATACTGGATTCCAGGGAGGCATTGATAACAGCTGTACTCTTTCTTCTTTCATTGAAGGCAGCACGCATGCGCTTGCGCAGGCTTGTGGATACAACGACAAGAATCGGTACACAGATGAAGATGATCAATGTCAGCCATACATCAATAGAGCACAGATATACAAAGCTTAAGAGAATCATGACAGAACATGTAAGCAGATTCTCAGGACCATGGTGGGCAAGTTCACTGACTTCGAACAGGTCGTTTGTCATACGTGTCATGATAGAACCTGTTTCGTGTTCATCATAGAAACTGAAGGGGAGCTTCTGTAAATGCATGAAGAGATCAGTACGCATTCTCTTCTGCATGTATGTACCCATCATATGACCCTGGTACTGTACGAAGTAGCGAAGCAGTGTACGTACGACATACAGGAACAGTACGGTTAAACCGGCAATGACAATCATCTGATAGTTGTGATTGGGAATATAGTTATTCAGCATTCTTCTGGTCATGATCGGATAGACCATACCGATGAAGGCAATGGCAAGAGAAGCAGCCATGTCTAATGCAAACAGCTTCTTATGCGGCTTGTAGTATTGAATGAATCTTTTTAACATACGTTAACCCTCTGCTTTCTGTAGGGCATTGCGGCATTCCACTTCTTCGGCAACGGAACAGCCGGGAAGGGAAGGACGGCAGCCTTTCTTCTGATCATCAATGAGTGATGAGAAGGCAGTGATGATCTCTGCGATCTTTTCACGATTGATGCGGTAGTGTGTGTAATAACCTCTGCGGATGCCTTGTACCAGATCTGCTTCACGCAGTACCTTCAGATGCTGAGATACAGCGGGTTCACTGAGATTGCAGCGGTAGGCCAATGCACGTACACAGCAGCCTTCTTCTGCCATCAAAGCAAGCAGGTGGAAACGGGTAGGGTCTCCCAGAGCCTTGATTACCTTGTCATCCATGTGATGCTCCTTTCTCATTGGACAGCAGTAGTAATTATAATTCTGCCGAACTATTTGCATCAATACTTAATCAGTTTCATCAAACATGAATTATCTAAGCATATGAAAAGACTCTGATGTGTTTTCATCAGAGTCTCAATGGAATTACTTCTTTTCTTCTTCTTGTACAGAACCTTCTTCAGGTGTTTCATCTGCCGGTGTTTCTTCCTTTGCCGGCTTCTGACCGACAATGTTGGCAGTGCATTTTGTTGCTGTCAGGATTTCCTGAGAGGGCATATGTTCAGCGGAGGACCAGGGAACCAGATACAGCATGCAGTATTCATCGAAGGTCTTGCCGGAAGCTTCAACAGCCTTGGCCAGCTTTTCACCGACATAGCGATAATGGTTTTCTTCCTCGGTCATACCTGTAATCTTGCTCTTGGCGGAAGGATAACGCTGAATCCATCCGTACTCAGAAGCGTGAACCTTCAGCCAGTCGTAGACTTCTGTATTCTCAAAGTCATCACCTTCATAAGTAGGAACGACATTGATGGCAAGACCGGACTGGTGTTCGGAGTGGCCTGCTCTTGTGACGAGCTCATCAGCGACATCTTCATTGGTGCGCTTTGCCTGCATTTCCCAGGCGTAGTTCTGATCACTCCAGGAAAGATAGCTGGTCGCGACGAAGAAGGGTACACCGGCATTGACGGAAGCTCTGATCAGATCATCTGCAGCCTTGGCTGCTTCTTTTTCCAAAGACATGCCGTAGACGGCAATCTCGGAACTGAGGTCAACCAGTTCTTCAGGTTCATAATCTTCCGGCAGATAATGCGTATAGTTGATTAACATATCCGTTTCATGAAGATTGTCGACTTCACTGGTGAACTTGTAGAGACGGCGGTAATTGCCGGCAAAGGGATAATCATCATCCCTTGTCTTACCACGCAGGCTGACAACATCCTCAATGTAGGGATTTTCGTCATACTGCCAATCCAGTACCAAGAGAGGTGTCATTTCATCATAATCCAGCTGAGTGAACAGATTCAGCAGCTGATCTTCTTCATAACCGTAATCGGCCAGTCTGTTGTAGAGCAGGAAGTCTTCATTGCCAAGAGGATGTTCCGTATCTCTCTTGGTATAAAGTTCCAGATAATCCAGATTGACATTTTCCTTCATGATGCACTGTTCCAGATATTCAGAATAATAACCGGTCTTAAGCAGTGTCTTTGTCAGCTTCTGCTTTCTGATCTCCACGATTGTTTCCTTGCTGTAGCCAAGCTTCTTCAGCTTATTGTTTGTTACACCTTTAGGAATGGCAAAGGCTGCCCAGATGGCAATGATGATCGCTGCGAATAATGCGACAGCAACAGGATTCAGACGACGTTTCACCTTTTTCTTTTTTACGGGAGCACCGGGTTTTGCCGGAACTTTCTGTACAGGCTTCTTTGTCTGTACACTCTTTCTGCGTACGGTCATACATTCACCTCAAATCGTTTCCAGGGATCTGTGTCAGGCGGTAAAGAAACAACCTCTACAGGTGTCTTCAGCGTCGGATGCGGGAATACCAGGCGGCATGCATGCAGGGCAATCTGTCCCTTGCCGGGGTGGGGATTGTAGCGCATGTCATGTACCAGCGGTAATTTTCTGGAGGCAAACTGTACACGGATCTGATGGGATCTTCCTGTTTTCAGAAGGATTCTTACCAGAGCCATACCATCCTGCTCTGCCAGTACTTCGTAATATAATGTGCTCTTCTTGCCATGAGCAGAGTCAGTGGTACGGACCATATTGGTCTTCGTATCCTTGACTAAGTAATCGGTCAGTTCACCTTTCTTCTGCTTGGGAATTCCGCTCAGTACCGCCAGATATTCTTTCTGCAGAGCATGTGTACGCACGCTTTCGGAAAGACGGGAAGCTGCCTTGGAGGTCTTGGCAAAAACCATGGCTCCTCCGACCGGACGGTCCAGACGGTGAACCAGACCCAGATATACATTGCCGGGTTTGTTATAGGTTTCCTTCAGATAGTCTTTGCACAGGGTAAGCAGATCAATATCTTTGGAACTGTCTTCCTGCACAGGTACATTCTCAGGCTTCTCTACACAAAGGACGTGATTGTCTTCGTAAAGAACCTTGATCATAGACGCTGCCATCTGCCATAGATACCGCACGGCAGAAGCAGATCACGCTTCTGCAGAGGGATCGCAATTTCACCGGTTGTAACGATACCATCGGGATGTTCGGGAAGAATCATGGTCTTCATCAGATCTTCCAGAACGATGGAAGAGAAACCTGTTGTATAGCTGTTGATCAGGAAGAAGAGTGCATTGTCATCCAGGATATCCAGACATGCCTGAATCAGACCTGTGATTTCCTTTTCGAACTTCCACATTTCACCATTGGGACCTCTGCCATAGGAAGGCGGATCCATCAGGATACCGTGATATGTACGTCCTCTTCTCTTTTCACGTTCAACAAACTTCAGACAGTCTTCAACGATGAAGCGGATCTTGTTTTCACCTAAACCGCAGAGATCTCTGTTTTCCTTGGCCCACTGCACCATGCCCTTGGAAGCATCAACATGCACGACTTCCGCAGCACCTGCTTCCGCACATGCCATTGTGGCACAGCCGGTATAGGCGAACAGATTCAGAACTCTGATTTCTTCATCCTTATGTTCACGAATGAGGTTAGCCATCCAGTCCCAGTTGACTGCCTGTTCAGGGAAAATACCGGTATGCTTGAAGCCGGTTGGGGATACCTTGAACGTCAGATTCTTATAATCGATGGTCCACATTTCAGGAAGCTTCTTACGATACTCCCAGGAACCTCCGCCTTTATTGGAACGGTGGTAAACAGCATCACATGTCTTCCATTGACTGATATTGGAAGCAGGCCAGATTGCCTGCGGGTCAGGACGACGCAGCAGGATGCCTTTCCATAATTCCAGTTTTTCACCATTGCCTGCATCCAGGCAGGCATAATCTTTCCATTGATCAGCTTTTAATACCATAAACATATTACCTCAGTCTGATTATAGCATGAAAAACGGACTTTCTCTGTGTATGCGAAAGCAGACAGTGAAATGCTGTCATTGATGGTATAATGTCACATGCACGAAACGAAGAAATACTTCGTACATGGAGGTAACAGGAATGATTGACGTATCCCTGCTGAATGATAACCAGAAACAAGCTGTTCTTTCCGACAGTAAATATCAGAGAGTGATTGCCGGTGCAGGTTCCGGCAAGACACGTGTACTGACAATGCGCATTGCCCACCTGATTGAAGACTGCGGTATTCGTCCTTACCGTATTCTGGCAATTACATTTACAAATAAGGCTGCCAACGAAATGAAGGCACGTATTGAAAAGATGCTGGACAGCACAGAACAGGTTCCCTGGATCAGTACCATTCATTCCTTATGCGTACGTATTCTGCGTGAGGATATTCAGGTACTTGGCTATCCGCGCAACTTCACCATCATGGACGCAGATGATCAGAAGACTGTTCTCAAGGAAGCATACAAGCTGCAGAATCTGGATGCGACATCCTTTCCCTATGGCATGATGCTTGATTACATCGGCAACAACAAGGCAGAAGGTCTCAGTGTCGAGCAGGCTTTTGAATATGCCGGTACATTAACGGATGAAAGAGCCAAGGCCAAGGTCTATGAGTTCTATCTGAACCGTCAGAAGGAACTGTATGCACTGGACTTTGATGATCTGATTCTCTGGACTGTGCGCATGTTCCGTGACTATCCCGAAGTCATTGCCAAGTGGCAGAGACGTTTTGAATACATTCTCGTAGACGAGTTTCAGGATATCGATAAGACACAGTACAGACTCATCCGTCAGCTGGCAGGTGAGGACAACAGCATCTATGTCGTAGGTGATCCTGACCAGACCATCTATACATGGCGCGGTGCGGATGTGAATATCATCATGAACTATGAGAAGGATTATCCGGATGCAGAGACGATTATCCTCAATGAGAACTATCGTTCTACCAACTACATTCTGAATGGTGCCAACAGTGTCATTCAGAATAACCGTCATAGAGTCAAGAAGGATCTTTTCACCAGCCGCAAGTCTGATGAGAAGATTACCCACTATGCCGCAGCCGGTGATGAATATCAGGCTTCCTGGGTAGCAGAAAGAATCAGAGAACTGCACAGAAAGGGCAAGGATTACCATGATATGGCAATCCTGTACCGTTCCAACTATCTTTCCCGTGCACTGGAAAAGGGTCTCGTGGATGAACGTATTCCCTATATTATCTATGGCGGCGTACGTTTCTATGACCGCCAGGAAGTCAAGGATGCCCTGTGCTATCTGCGTATGGCTGCCGGTGGTGATGATCTGGCTTTCCAGCGTATCATCAACCGTCCTAAGCGCGGTGTAGGCAATAAGTCCATGGACAAGATTGCGGACCGTGCCCGCGAGAAAGGATGTTCCATGTATGAAGTACTGCGTGATGAGAATCCTCTCTCCGGTAAGGTCAAGGAACAGACATCCCGCTTTGTAACAATGGTAGAAGAATGGCGCCGTCTTGCGGCAAATCCGGAGACAGAGCTGTTTAAGCTGTTTGAAAAGATTATTGATGACTCCGGCTATCGTGCGATGCTGGAAGAAAACAAGGAAACAGATCGTCTGGAAAACCTGAAGGAAGTCATTGATGACGTCAAGGAATTCAGCGAGACATATCCGGAAAGTACTCTGGATGAATATCTGCAGATGATCGCACTGTATGGTGATCGTGAAGAAGATGAAACAGGTGACTATGTACAGATGATGACTGTACATGCGGCTAAGGGTCTGGAGTTTGATACTGTTTTTGTGACAGATATGAATGATGGCATCTTTCCCAATGAACGTGCCATGAATGAAGGCAACCGCGGTGTTGAAGAAGAAAGACGTCTGGCTTATGTTGCCTTTACCCGTGCCAGAAACAAGCTGTTCCTGACGGAAGCTGCAGGCTTCAGCTATATCCTGCAGAAGGTACGTACAGGTTCCCGTTTCATCAAGGAAATCGATGCGGACTGCATTGAACACCTTGGTCTTGCCAAGCAGAATACAGCTTTGATTCAGGGTTCCATGGGCGGTATGAACCAGGGCAGAGGCCGTGAGGTATCCATCTCTCAGGCACTCTACAGTGATAAGGGTGAAACCTTCAATGAGCGTTTAAGTACAACCAAGACACCCCAGTTCAAGAAGGGTGAGATTATCGTCCATGCCAAATTCGGTGAAGGTATTGTGGTGAAGTGCGTCGGCGGTATTGCTGAGATTGCCTTCCCTTATCCTTTCGGTATCAAGAAGATCGCAGCCGGACATCCCAGTCTCAAGCGCAAGGCAGATATGAAGCAGTGAGGATGCAGAGATGAATAACGAAGAACTCCTGGAAAGAATGCGTCAGCTGGTAAAACAGCTCAATGATGCGGCAGATGCCTACTATAACGGCCGTGGCGAAGTCATGACCGACTACGAGTGGGATGCAATGTTTGATGAAGTAAAACGTCTGGAGGAACAGACAGGTACGATCCTGGAAGATTCTCCTACACATAATGTCTCCGCTGACAGCATTGCCGGTCAGAAGGAAGAACATGAATTCGCTGCTTTATCCTTAGCTAAGACAAAGCAGACATCAGAACTGGTGAAGTGGGCTGATGGCAGAAAGATCTGGCTGTCATGGAAACTGGATGGTCTGACACTGGTAGTAACATATGACCGCGGACGTTTGACAAAAGTTGTTACACGTGGGGATGGTCATATCGGTACAAATATCACACACCTGGCTTCCTGCATTACCGGTATTCCTGAGAAGATCAAGGAAAAGGGACATCTCGTCATTCGTGGTGAAGCTGTCATTTCCTACGAAGACTTTGAACGTTTTGTCATGGAATCCGGGGAAGACTATGCCAATCCGAGAAACCTGGCATCCGGTTCTTTATCTCTGAAGGATCCGGAAGAAGTAAAGAGAAGAAATATTCACTGGCTGCCGTTTACGCCTGTCTACAGCACACAGGAAACAGCCTCATGGGGTGAGCGTATGGCATGGCTGGACAGCCTGGGCTTTACCACTGTTGATCGTGAGGCGATTGAACATCCCGATCAGATGAGCGTAGATGCATCCATTGATGTCTGGACAAAGAAGGTGACGGATGGAAAGAATCCCTATCCGGTAGATGGACTTGTTATCTGCTATGACGATACAGAATACGCGAAGACTGGATCTGTGACTGGGCATCATGCGACCAAAGCAGGCTTTGCTTTTAAGTGGCAGGATGAATCGGTATTTAGTAGGCTAAGATATATTGAATGGTCTTGTGCTCTGTCTACAATCTCACCAGTTGCTGTTTTTGAGCCAGTGCAGATTGAGGGAACAACAGTAAGCCGTGCTTCTTTATGCAATCTTAGTGAAATCGAACGTTTGGGTCTTGGCAAAGAATGTACGCTAGAAGTCATTAAAGCCAATAAGATTATTCCAAAATGCATTTCTGTAAAGGATGCAATTGGAGAGGTGGAAATCCCGACAGAATGTCCGGTTTGCCATGCTCCGACAGAGGTTGTAGTAAGTAAGAATAGCGGAACGAAGACCTTGCGATGTACAAATCCTAACTGTACT
>JAZUHS010000251.1:0-5541 GCA_045641845.1 Bulleidia sp.
GTACGATTTACTCCCTGCTGGTAGTAGCAGCGGCGGCTGTACTGCTGGCAACGATGTTCCTGCCCGTTCTGCAGGTATCCGGTGACAGTATGAATCCTACTCTGGATGACCAGGATATCATTCTTCTGGTAAAGACAAATACACTGAATACAGGTGATCTGTGCGGTTTCTACTGGCAGAACAAGCTTCTGCTCAAACGTATCATCGGTACACCCGGTGATGTTGTTGTCATTGAGGATGATGGTTCCGTTAAGGTTAATGGTCTGTATCTGGATGAACCCTATGTAGATGAACTTGCTCTGGGTGAATGCGATGTCAGTTTCCCTTACCAGGTACCTGAAAACAGATACTTCGTACTGGGCGACCACCGCAGTGTATCCATCGACTCCCGAAGCAGTGCGATCGGCAGTATCGAAAAGGAACAGATTGTCGGTAGAATTCTGCTGCGATTCTGGCCTTTGAATAAACTGAGACTGATCAGATAAGTTATATTGTTTTGAACCGGGATTAAAGGATTCCGGTTTTTCTATATCCCGTACTGCGGAATACAGGAAAGAGATGACTGTATGAATTGCGTATAATGAGGCATTGATATATCCGTGATATGTAGACACATCTTCAGTGTTTTCTTCGTATAATAATAACTGTTAATCACTGATGAAAGTGAACAATAACAGAAAGGCAGATCCAGGCATGATTAAAGAAATGCATGGATCAGGAGTGAACGATGATACTGGCATTTAATCTTGCTTTTGATATGCTTTCCATTCTGATCGGTCTGATTGCAGTTCTGGCTGTAGTTGGCTATTCCAGAATCAAGAGAACCGCAATGATTCAGTTTCTGCCGATGTTTATCTTCAATGCTTTAGCAGCATTAAGCAATCTTCTGGGACTGATCTACCGTGGGGATATGTCGGCTTTCGGACGATTTATTATTCCCATCGTCAACCTTGGCGAGTTCATGTATGAGGGTTTTACCTCTGCAGCCTTTACTCTGTATCTGATTATGACACTGAAGGAGGATGGGGTTGACATCAAAGGTAAAATCTATTACTTCATCCCGCATCTGCTGTATCTGTTTATGTTGATATACAATCTGTTTGTACCTACGTTTTATACTGTTTCAGAGCTGAACCTGTATACAAGACTGCCTGCGTACAACATCATGATGGTATATGGTCTTGCCATAATGGGTGAAGGTCTGATTCTGTATGTAAGGTATTTCCGCAGAATGACAAAACTGAAGCGTATATCTCTCAGCTGTTTCTTTGCTTTTCCGATTCTTGGTATCCTCATCCAGATGTTTGAATATGGTATCTATACACTCATAATCGGTTCTACCATTGGTATTCTGGTCATGTTCTTAGTAGTTCTCTATGATCAGATCGAACAGTATCTGAAGCAGCGTGATGAACTGAACGAGATGAAGACAAAAGTCATGATTTCTCAGATTCAGCCTCACTTCATTTTCAACTGCCTGAGTGCGATCAGTGAATTATGCGATGAGAAAGCACCGGAAGCTCATAATGCTCTGAATCGTTTCTCACGTTATCTGCGTGTGAATATTGACTCTCTCAGTATGTCACCGTTAATTTCCGTGAAGCAGGAAATTGAGCATGTGCGCAATTATCTTGAACTGGAGAAGATCCGTTTCAGAGATAAAATAAACATTGTCTATGACATTCAGGATGACAGCTTTACTCTGCCGCCGCTGACATTGCAGCCGTTAGTGGAAAATGCCGTCAAGCATGGCATTACCAAGAAGCACAAGGGCGGTACGGTACGTATCTCTACACAGGATCTTGGCAGTGAACATCTGATTGTTCTGGAGGATGACGGAATCGGCTTTGATCCGGAACAGAAGATGAGTGATGATCGTGTTCATGTGGGTCTTGCAAATTCAAGAGAACGACTGAAGACGATGAAGAATGCAACGATGGAAGTGACAAGTGAAAAGAATGTCGGTACTACCATCAGAATCAGAATCCCGAAAGAACAGGAGGTTGCTGTATGAGAATTCTTGTTGTAGATGATGAACCCTATGCATTGCAGGTCATGAGTCGTGCGATCCGTATGTGTGAACCGGATTGCGAACTGATTGTCAGTGATAACTCAGAAGAAGTACTGTCGGATGCACTGGCCGGAAAGATTTCCCCTGAGATTGCCTTTCTGGATATCGAAATGCCTGCACCGGATGGTGTGACTCTGGCCCGTGAACTGAAGAAGATCAATCCCCACATCAATATCATCTTTGCGACAGGCTATGCCCGTTATATGAAGGAAGCACTGAATATGTTTGTCAGCGGCTATCTGCTCAAACCGGTGGAAGTGGAAGATGTCCGTCTGCAGCTGGAGAATCTGCGCTATCCTGTCAAGGCAGTGTTCAACGGGTTCCATGCCCAGGCTTTTGGTGAGTTTGATTTCTTCAAGGATGGTGAACCGGTTGCCTTTGAAACAAAGAAAGCCAAGGAACTGCTGGCATGTCTGATTACCCAGCATGGTTCTTCTTTAACTAAGAAAGAAATCTGCGGCGAACTGTTCGGGGATAAGTATGATGCAACAACACAGGACTACTTCAAGAAGATCGTCAGAAGTCTGAAGAATTCATTAGCTGCTGCAGGCGGTGGTGATATTCTGATTCAGAACAGAAACAGCTATGCGGTCAATCTGAAGATGTTTACATGTGACTATTATGATTATCTTGATGGTAAAGCCTATGCCATCAATGCCTACCAGGGCTACTTCATGAAGCAGTATTCCTGGGCGGAAGGAATCATGTAAGTAAGACATAAAAGGGAGAGTGAGTACCAAAGATGGTAAACACTCTCCCTTTCATAACTGAATCAATGACCTGTAATACGAGTCATGGAACCATACAGAGAAACCAGACGTTCAAACTCTTCCGGTTCATAGAATGTACAGTTACCTCTGCCGTATTCCTTTGCCGTTTCTACAGCAAAGCGGGCAGCTTCTTCCACTGACTTGAAGTTTGTCGCCCCGGAAGCACAGCCGGCAACAGTGGATTCTGTCGTGATGGCAACACCGACAACAGGCGCATCTGTTGCTGTTGCGGGCTGCAGAATGCTGTTGAGGTGGAAGATGTCATTGCCATAGGGTGTGATGTCCTGCATGGTTAAGGCAAATACATACGGACTGGAACCTGTGACCGTAGACATGATATCCAGCAGAGAATCGGATACCTTCAGGATCCATCCTTCCTTGACAGTAGGGGAAATGGCAAAGCCGTTATGGTTGATGATACGGTTGCCCTTGGTTGTATCAATTGAAAGAATCGCATCCATACGTCCATCGATTTCTGCCGCATTGACTAATGCCATCTCTGCCGGAGCACCCATGAAGGGTACGGGCTTGTGCGGAAGCGTAGGAGCATGCGGACAGATCTGAGTGGAACAGATGACATCTCCCTCCAGACGATCACCTTTCTTTGCCATATCCAGCAGCTTCGCAGCTGCCGCAAGACAGGCCAGAGCACCATCACCATCAGAAACAAAACCGATCTGGGCAGGACGGGCACCGATGCCGCCTAATCTGCCGAGAATGCCAAGAGTAGGAGCTGTACCGCCGCTGCTCTTGCCGTTGGTACCGGGAATCAGTACCTGTACCATGTCGGTAGTTCCCTTGTGACCGGTTAAGGGCCATGTGGAAGTCTGTGCTTCGCTGTTGACGGACTTCAGATAATTCACAACTGTTTCTCCGGATGCATAAGCATCATCGAGAATGTCGAATACTTCAATGATCTGCTTTAATAACATATCTATATACCCCTTACTTAATACCCATCATATCGCATACAGCAGCGATATAAATCAATGATGTCTGTTCAACATCCGCAATATCTACGGTTTCATTGGCAGAATGAATGCCGATGGCATTGGAAGGACCGAACTGGATCGTAGGAATACCAATGGCACGATAATGCTTGGCATCGGAAGAAGCCCACTGGTAAGCAGGAATCACAGCATGACCAAGCAGTTCTTCACCGTTTTCCTTGAAGCTTCTGACAATCGCACTGTCGATCTCTGTATAGTTGGCATCGGATCTGAAGTCGAGATCTGCAGTTACACCGGTAACACCGCTCATGGCAATGATCTCTTCTACCTTAGCTCTGATCTCTTCACGATCTGCACCGATCGGCAGTCTGCAGTCCACAACTGCTTCTGCACTGTCCGGCACGCAGTTCGGACGGGTACCGCCGGTAATCAGACCGATGTTGGTTGTGACATGATCAATGACATTTTCAATGCCGGGAATATTGCCGTTAAGATCAGACGCAAACTTCTTTGAATCTGCCAGCGGTACTTCCTGTGAAGGAGTGAAATGTCCCTTGATGGATGTCAGCTGTTCTACAAAAGGCAGTACCTTTGCCAGCTTGAGGATAGCATTATCTCCCTTGTAGTTGCCAAGAGAACCATGAGCTGCAGTACCCTGTGCCTTCAGTGTCAGAATCAGACCGCCTTTCTGACCGATTTCAATGGTATCCATACCGGTAGGCTCTGCGACCAAGCACGCATCCGCACCATCTGCATAGCCGTTCTGACACAGCCACTCAGATCCATACTGACCACCGCTTTCTTCATCACTGACAATATGTAAACGGATATTGCCCTGCAGAGGAAGCTTCAGATCACTGCAAAGACCAATAGTAAACAATGCACAGGCAATACCAGCCTTCATGTCAGATGTACCTCTGCCGAGAATCTCCTTGTCCGTAATTGTGCCGCAGTAGGGATCAAAGTTCCATGTGCTTAAATCACCTGCCGGTACAACATCCACATGGCCGTTGATTAGGAAGCTGAAACCTTCTTCACTTCCATACTTTGCAATGACACAGGGGAATTCCGGATTGGTATATACCACTTCATTCTGTACACCATGTGCATTGAGATAGTTCTGTACAAAGGCAATCACTTCATCCTGTGTACCTGTAGGGTTCTCACTCTTGATCTGAATCAGTTCTGATACCAGCTGTACGACTTCCTGCTTACGGGAAGCAACCAGTTCAATCAGTTCCTTCTTTGTATATGTATGATTCATAAGATTCCTTTCATGCTTTTTATTAATGATATGACAAACATCATGATCACGCATGTACGATACAGTAAAAACTGCAGAAACATACCTGTATATTTCTCATTGTTCATATGCTTAATCTTATTTTCTGCATGCTTGTTTCATGTATACATGCGGCTGATTTCTACGTATAATCTGTGTGTAACGGAAATGTTTCTTTCTGAAGTCAATTTCTCAGAAATGGCTTAAATAAGCGAAAAATCGTGATTCATTTTTTCGCAGAAGATCATATTCCACGCAAGATTCAAAATTGTGCATACCTATGCTTAATTTCTGCATTTACTGACGGCGTATCATGACGGTTATTGAATACTAAAAAGGAACGAACACTATCACATGTCCGTTCCTTTTTGTGTTATCTGTTTGTATTTACTGCTTATGCATGTCTTCTGCCAAGCATAATGCCGGCAGCTGCGATCATTGCCATACCCAGCATATAGAAAGGCATTG
>JAZUHS010000252.1:0-32335 GCA_045641845.1 Bulleidia sp.
GGCGGTACAGATAATCATCTGATCCTGGTAGATACAATGTCCAAGGGCATTACCGGCAAGGAAGCAGAAACAGCACTGGATGCTGTAAATATTACAGCAAACAAGAATGCGATTCCGTTTGATCCGCTCAAGCCCGGTATCACTTCCGGTATCCGTCTTGGTACAGCAGCGATGACTACCAAGGGATTCAAGGAAGAAGAATTCCGTCAGGTAGGTAAATGGATCGCACGTACACTGGCCAATAAGGACTGTCCGGAAGTACTGGCAGAGATTCGTGAAGAAGTAAATGCTTTAACGGAAAAGTTCCCGTTTGAATAAGCAGTATAGAAGTATTCGTATGAGTACTTCTTTTTTAAGGAGAAATACTATGACTGCATATCTGTTTTTCGACATCGACGGTACTCTGGTAAGCAAACAGAAAGGACTGATACCAAGTGCTGCGGAAGCTATTGCAAAGACAAGAGCAAAAGGCAATAAAGTCTTCATCTCTACCGGCAGACATCTTGGCGGCCTTGGCCATATTCGTGATATTGAACGTGACGGCATCATCTTCTGCAATGGTGCAGGTATCTATCTGGATGGAAAGATACTGTCCTCCCATCCGATTCCTGCCGATGTGATTGCAGTATTGCGGGCATATGCAGAAGAAAGAGAAGGCATGTATTCCCTGCAGTCCTATACAAGATCCTACAAGAATGATCATGAACTGCAGCGAATGCGCAATTCTCTGCCGGATGATCCTCGCTTTGAAACCTTTGAAGAAATGATGGAAGCCTTCGGTGCTTCGCCGATCTGTGATTATGATAATCAGGAGATTCTGAAGGTAGACTTCGGCTTTCCGGATGAAGAAAGAATGAATGCTTTTCTGGCACAGATGGATCCGCGCATCCAGCTGGTATCCCAGGCGGGTACGAATGTGGCTTTAGGCAGAAAGTCCGGAGAGATTACCTGCATCGGTGTGGACAAGGGCACTGCAATCCGTGAAGTATGCCGTATGCTTGGTGCGGATCTGAAGGATACCTATGCTTTCGGAGATTCCGGCAATGATACGGAAATGCTGAAGATGTGCGCAGTCGGTGTGGCAGTAGGCAATGCCAATGCACAGCTGAAGAGTGTAGCGGACTATGTGGCAAATGATATTGAAGAAGACGGGATCGCTGATGCAATGAGTTATCTGGGTCTGATATAATCATTGGTGGAAATAAAGGAGAACTAACATGAGTAAAATTGTATTTCTTGATGTCGACGGTACTCTGATCGACTATAATGCCAAGATGCCTGTTTCTGCCGGCAAGGCAGTAGATTTGGCCAGAGCGAATGGTCATAAGGTATATATCTGCACAGGCTGCTCCAAGGCTGAAATCGAGCAGAGAGATCTCTGTGATCTGGATGGCATGATCGGCGGCAATGGTGCATATGTCGAAGATGCAGGTGAAGTCGTTATGCATCAGGGTCTGTCCAGGGAAGATGTTAAGCACATCGTTGACTGGTGCAATGAAAGACACCTGGGCTTCTATCTGGAAGCTAACAGCGGTATGTACTGCAATGACTACATGCTGGAACAGGGTCCTGCCACAATGGTTAAGTATGCTATGGGCAAGGGCGCTGATATTACTAAGGCTGAAGCAGGCGCAAGCAGCTTCATCAACGGTTTCATCCATCTGCAGGGTGAAGATCTGTACAGAGACGATGTAAACAAGATCAGCTTTATCCTGAGCACATATCAGGATCACCTGGATTCCAAGGTTGAATTCCCTGAACTGATTGCCAACACATGGGGCGGCAAGGGTGAACTTGCACTGTTCGGTGATCTAGGTCCCACCGGTATTACAAAGAAGCATGCAATCGAAGTACTGCTGAAGCACCTTGGTGCAGATCAGAAGGACACAATTTCCTTCGGTGATGCAAAGATCGACCTGTCCATGTTTGAACTGTGCGCATTCAATGTTGCTATGGGAAATGGCGGCGATGAAATCAAGGCTGCAGCTGACTACATTACTACAGACGTAAATGAAGATGGTCTGTGGAATGCCTTCAAGTATCTGAACCTGATTTAAGTCATACAGAAAACAATAAGAGCATAGTGTATCACTCACAAACGGAGATACACAATGCTCTTTTCATCATACGTTAATACAATGCAGTCAGATCTCCTAAAGCCTGTGCTTCGTTCATCAGACGCATGCTGTTTTCACGATAGGAAGCAGTGCTTTGAAGCTGCTGCAGAGCCTTTGTGAGAAGATCACTGCTCAGTTCATTTTCCTGAATACGGATGCCGATCTGCGCACGTTCAATCATCTGGCCATGCCAGGAACGCAGGTAAGAATGATCCGCAATGATGATCTGGGGGATGCCTCGTGCAATACATGCATTCATCATCCAGGCATTGCCTTCATGAATTACAGCAGTACATCCGCTCAGCAGATCTTCACGGGTATCTGCAAGATAACGGATTCTGCCTTCACTGGACAGCTTGGAACCGGGATAGCAGATACGTACTTCTTCACGCATATTGGCGAAGGTTTCATTCATGATCTTTTTCAGCTTTCCGGAAGAAAGAGAAGTTTCACCAAGATATACACAGATACGGTCTTCCGGTTCATTCAGCAGAGGCTGGATACTTTGAATACCAAGTCTTTGGATATTGCCGGCTTTGAAAGGCTGCACGGAAGCAGGGGAGAAACCGATTCTGAGATCACAGAGATCATAGATTTCCTTCAGCGTGAAAGCTGTATCCATACCTTCCGAAGTGAGAATCTGATTGAAGCCTGCCATGGCTTCCTTAACATCGACATTGCGGTAAGCTGCAGAGCATACCGTAGTCCAGCAGGGGATCTCACGGGCTTTTGCTGCAACGATAGCGGCAATACGGTCAATGGAAATGATCAGATCGGGATGGAAATGATCAATGATCTCATAGACAGTATCCAGGTCCTTCTGCAGATACTTCACTGAACCTGCGCCTTTACGGCAGAGCATTCCTTCATAGGAAGCATTGTCCTCTTTATGAGGGAACAGAGGTTTATGAACCTTTGTTTCAGGATAAAGAGAGATATTACGGAAGCCGTTATCTATGGATGTACTGACAGCTACAGCATGTCTTTTCTGTACGAATGCAGCAATCATACTGCGGGTCAGGTAATAGGCGGCATCATGGCGCGGACTTGTTATCAGGGGTACAATCAGAATCCTCATGGTGATTAGTATATCATTGATCTTGGAGATTGCGAAATGCGCCAATTATGCTATATTTTGATCAGAAGAAATTCGGAGGAAACAGAAAATGATCAATGTACTGAACCATCCGCTCATTAAGCACAAGCTGACAATTATGCGTCGCCAGGAAACAGGTTCTAAGGATTTCCGTCAGAATCTTGATGAAATCGCAGAACTGATGGCTTACGAAGTTTGCCGTGATCTGCCTACAGAGCTGGTTGACATCACAACACCCGTTGCTTCCTGCAAGGGCGAACAGCTTGCTAAGGAAGTAGTTATTGTTCCGATCCTGCGTGCAGGTATCGGTCTGCTCAACGGTATCCGTGCTCTCATTCCTACAGCTAAGGTAGGTTTCATCGGTATGTACCGTGATGAAGAAACACTGCAGCCTGTTGAATACTTTGCAAAGTTCCCGCCCAAGATGGACGATGCAATTATTCTGGTTGTAGACCCGATGCTGGCTACAGGCGGTTCCGCAATTGATGCAATTACTCAGGTAAAGGCTCGTGGTGCCAAGAACATCAAGCTCGTCTGCCTGGTTGGTGCTCCTGAAGGCGTTAAGGCTATGGAAAAGGCACATCCGGATGTTGATGTATATCTGGCTGCCCTTGACTCTCATCTGAATGAGAATGGCTACATCGTTCCTGGTCTGGGCGATGCCGGCGACCGTATCTTCGGAACTAAGTAATGCTTAAGTTCTGGCTGAAGACAGGCATTTATCTTCTTTCCTTTGTAGTGACATGGAATGCGATGTCCTGCATCAACTATGAGAAGTTCCTGAAGAAGGGACATGTTGTACAGGCGCAGATTCTGTATTTTCTGATTACAATGGCACTTGCCTATCTCGTCGGTTCGTTCCTGTGTGTATTTCTATACCCGAACTTATCATTCTGATTGAAGCTGATTAACCGGTTCTGTAAAAAGAATCGGTTTTTTGTCTTTCTGCGGGGAGATTCTGTTTTGAACGTGAATGTATATAGCAGAAGGAGATCAATCATATGACATTGATAAGTGCAAATACACCCGAAAACGAAATCTTCAGCAACTATATGAAATACCGTACAGACCTCTATCAGGTTCTGCTTCCCGGAAATGTGGAACACAGTCTGATCTCAGAAGCCAACTGGATGCTTAGGTCACGCTATGCGTCTGGCGAAGAGATGGGCATTCGCGTAAAACCCGGGGACATCTGCTATATGGACTTCGGTCAGTCCTACCTGAATGAGATGGGTTATCAGCATTTCGGCCTGGTCATGACTGTCTGCTGCAAAAAAGCATTGGTTGTGCCGATGACCAGCAACGTAAAGACATACGAGAAAGCCTATGATGCCCAAAGCAATCCAAGAGGACGCAGAAACCTGATGCGCATCGGCAAGGTACAGGGGCTGAACCGTGAGTCAGTCCTGTTTCTCAATGATATCCGCTTTGTGAATACTGCCCGTGTGATTGACGTCAAGGCATCTATTCCCGCTGACAGCAGGATGTTTCGGCAGATTCAGCAGCGTCTGTTCAATATTCTGTTTTCACCGGAATAGACAATCCGATGATTCATAAGCCTGCAGAAAAAACAACATATAGCATATGTGCTAGAATGTGTGCATGCTGGTACTGGAAGGAAAGTGGCTTGCGGCGGTATCTGCCGGGCCGGATTCCATGGCACTGCTGGGCATGTGTCTGGAACAAAATATGAATATTGCGGTTGCACACGTGAATTATCACCATCGTGATCAGGCTGAAGAAGAGGAAGCATATATCCGCTCTTTCTGTACAGAACATGATCTGGAATGCTATGTGCTGAATGATCCTTTTGTTTATGAAGGCAACTTTGAAGGACAAGCACGTACATGGCGTTATGACTTCTTTGTGAAGATGGCACACGAACATCAGTGCAAGGGCATCCTGATTGCCCATCATGAAGATGATCTTCTGGAAACATATCTGATGCAGGATGAGAAGAATACAATCCCGGAATACTACGGTCTCAAGGAAGGCAGCGTATATCAGGGTGTAAGGGTCATGCGTCCTCTGCTTTCGTATACAAAAAAGCAGCTGCAGGAGTACTGCGATCAGAAGCATATCCGCTATTACATTGATGTCACCAATGATGATGTCAGTCTGACCAGAAACAGAATCCGTCATGAGATGGTAGAACCGATGACTCCTTTTGAAAGAGATATGGTTCTGCGTGAGATCAGACAGCGTAATGCCGTCATGCAGGAAAGAAGATGCCGTGTAAAAACAATGATCCGCACTGACCGTGTCAATATGATGCAGTATCGTGCATTAAGCAGAGATGATCGTGAAGCTCTGTTAAGAATGGTCATTGAACCTGATAAGACAGAGCAGGAAGCCTTATCTTTGAAATTCATCCGTGAAATCGATCATGTTGTGATGAGTCAGGATGACTTTGTCCTGCCGATCCGCACACAGTATCTTGTTCAGCAGGATGGCTGGTTCTTCATGCATGAAGGATTTGCGATGTATGAGGATGTTTATCAGACAAGGGAAGAACTGCTGAAAGCCGGAGAACATGCACGCTACCGTATCGCTGATGGTGAAGCAGGTGTCAATGCCCTGACACTGCAGGAAGAAGATTTCCCGCTGACGATCCGGTGTGCACAGGAAGGAGATCGCATTGAAATGCGCTTCGGGCATAAACCGGTATACCGTTTCTTCATAGATCGCCATATTCCGCTGTATCGCCGTAAGACATGGCCGGTTGTATGCAGTGCATCCGGTGAGGTCATTATGGTGCCTGGCCTGGGTTGTGATGTGCGGCATTTTTCCCCATCGCCTGATGTTAATGTGCTAGAATATACGCTATATGAGAGGTAATAAACGATATGTGGGAAAAGAATACTATCGATAGAATATTGTTCAGTGAAGAACAGATCCGTGAACGCAGTGCTGTTCTCGGTCAGCAGATTACTGCCGATTACAAGGAAAAGAATCTGCTTCTGGTAGCTCTGTTAAGGGGCTCTGTTCCGTTCCTGGCTGAACTGATTAAGAACATTGATCTGGATATCCAGTATGACTTCATGGATGTATCCAGTTATGCAGGTACAGAATCCACGGGTGACATCAAGATCCTGAAGGACCTGGACAGCTCTGTAAAGGGCATGGATATTCTTCTGGTTGAAGATATCGTCGACACAGGCAGAACAATCGAAGCTGTCTGCAGAACGCTGATGCACAAGGGCGCAGCAAGTGTAAAGATTGTTACACTGCTTGATAAGCCCGCCAGAAGAACTGCGAATGTAAAGGCAGATTATATTGGCTTTGAAGTCGCAAATGAATTTGTTGTAGGTTTTGGCATGGACTTTAATCAGAAGTACCGCTGCCTGCCTTATATCGGTATTCTCAAGGAAGAATGCTACAAGTAAGGAGAAATAGATGAAGAATAACAGACTGTCTAACTGGCTGCCTTACCTGATTGTGATCCTTGCAGTACTGAGCCTGTTCACTCTGAACGGCGGCAGTTCTACAAAGAATCTCAGCTACAGCGAACTGCAGACAGTAGTCAAAGAACAAACCGTTGAAAAAGCTACAGTATCTGTCGGTAAGAATATCACTACCGTCACAGGTATCTATCAAGATGAAAATAAGCAGGAAGTAACTTTCCAGGGCGTGATTCCTTCCACATCTTCCGAAGTGGAAGAAATGATCGACATGCTTGATGATGGCAAGGTTACAGTCCTGGACTCCGATGCCTCCAACCTGTTTGTGGATGCACTGATGTCCTTCATTCCTTTCCTGTTCATGGCAGGTCTGGCATTGTGGATGATCTCCAAGATGAATGGTGCTCAGGGTGCAAACGGCAAGGCATTTGAATTCTCCAAGTCCCGCGCTAAACTGGAAGGCAAGATCAGAGTACGCTTTACTGATGTTGCCGGCTGTGAAGAAGAAAAGCAGGAAATGGCAGAAATCATTGATTATCTGAAGTATCCGAAGAAGTTTGAATCCATGGGTGCACGTATTCCCAAGGGTATCCTGCTTGCTGGTCATCCCGGTACAGGTAAGACTCTGCTGGCTAAGGCAGTTGCCGGTGAAGCAAATGTTCCGTTCTACAGCATCTCCGGTTCCGACTTCGTTGAAATGTTCGTCGGTGTCGGTGCATCCCGTGTACGTGACATGTTCAAGAAGGCACAGCAGACTGCACCGTGCATCATCTTCATTGATGAAATCGATGCGGTAGGCCGTCAGAGAGGTGCAGGCTTCGGCGGCGGTCACGATGAACGTGAACAGACACTGAACCAGCTGCTCGTTGAAATGGATGGTATGGAAGATAACACAGGGGTTGTTGTCATCGCTGCAACAAACCGTCCTGATGTACTCGATCCTGCGCTGTTAAGAGCAGGCCGTTTTGACAGACAGATTACAGTATCCCTGCCGGACCGCAAGGGCAGAGAAGCAATCCTCAAGGTACATGCACGCAACAAGCATTTCACAAGTGAAATCGACCTTGGTGCTCTGGCTAAGAGAACTCCCGGCTTCTCCGGTGCGGATCTGGAAAATGTTCTGAATGAAGCTGCAATTCTCGCTGTAAGAAACAACGAGAAGGAAATTACAATGACGGACATCGACGAAGCAATCGACCGTGTAATGATGGGTCCTGCCAAGAAGAGCCGTACATATGATGAAAAGACAAAGAGACTGGTTGCTTACCATGAATCCGGTCATGCAATCGTTGGTCTCTTCCTTGAAAACGCACAGGTTGTACAGAAGGTTACAATCATTCCCCGTGGTCAGGCAGGCGGCTATAACCTGATGACACCGAAGGAAGAAAAGATGATGAATACAAAGAACGATCTGCTTGCCTCCATCACATCCTTCATGGGCGGACGTACAGCAGAAGAAATGTTCTTCGATGATGTCACAACCGGTGCAGTCAACGATATTGAACGTGCAACTAATCTGGCAAAGGATATGGTTACACTGTACGGTATGTCTGATCTGGGTCCGATTAAGTACAACTCAGGCAATGAAAATGTATTCCTTGGCAGAGACTACAACTCCCCGAATAACGTATCCGGCGAAGTTGCATATGAAATTGACCAGGAAGTACGTAAGATCGTCAACGGCTGCCATGATAAGGCTAAGCAGATCATCAGCGAACATCGTGAAGAACTCGAACGTATCGCTGCCGCTCTGATTGAGTACGAAACTCTGACAGCTGAACAGATTCAGAAGGTAGTCAATGGTGAATCCATCACTGCTGACTTCGAAGTAAAGGCTGAAGCTGTACCTGCACCTGCAGAAGAATCTGCAGAATAAACAGTAGTTGAAAGGTCATCCCTGTGGTGACCTTTTCCTTTCAGGAGACTATAAATGAAAGAACAGACAAAACAGATTATCTACAGTATTCTGCTGGGCTGTGCAGGTGGAATCGTAATGGCAGCGTTTCTGCTGTTTGCGATGAATACCGTTTTCTACACAATCCTCTTTCCGTCCTTTCTGAGTGTATGCGTTGCCGCAATGGGTTTTCCCTTCTGTGTCGGCATCTTCCGCGGCAAGGGATATTCCATTCTGCTGATTCAGGCGGTGATGATTCTCGTGTCACTTGGTATCTGCATCGCCTATGCAGTATATGTGACATCCTTCAATCCGTATTACTCAGGATCACTGCTGGAAAGTATGCTTGTGCAGATGCCGCTGCTGATCCACAGTCTTTCCGCTTTGACCGTGATTGCCGTATCACTGTTTCGCAGAATCAGAACTGAACATCGTTAAGCGATGTTCTTTTTGTTTTTGAGAATTTATAATAAAAATATCAATCGGTCCTTACGGACAATGAAAGGAGATCATAACTATGAGCAGATTCCCGGAAGGCTTTTTATGGGGCGGCGCTACAGCTGCAAACCAGTATGAAGGCGGATGGAACGAAGGCGGCAGAGGTCCCGCATTAACAGACTTTACTACAGGCGGCAGTGTTAAGGAAACACGTAAGGTTACATGGGTCGACAAGGACGGCAATAAGCATAAGACTCCTCAGATTCATTTCATTGATGACCTGCCTGAAGGCGGCGATCATTACGAAGTATTTGAGGATGAACTGTATCCTAACCATGAAGCAACAGACTTCTATCATCACTGGAAGGAAGATATCGCCCTGTTTGCAGAAATGGGCTTCAAGACATTCCGTATGTCTATTTCCTGGTCCAGAATCTATCCTACAGGTATGGAAGATGAACCCAATCAGGAAGGTCTGAAGTTCTATAAGGATATCTTCACAGAACTGAAGGCAAAGGGTATTGAACCTCTGGTTACAATTCATCATTTCGATACACCGATCTATCTGGTTGAGAAGTATGGTGACTGGCAGGATCGCTGCTACATCGATCTGTTTGTTAAGTTCTGCAAGACAATCTTCACAGAATACAAGGATCTGGTTAAGTACTGGCTCACATTCAACGAAATCAACAATACAATCTCCATGGTTACAATGTTCGGCAGCGATGGCGAAGATGCAAAGGTACAGCACAGACTGACACATCTGCATTATCAGTTCGTTGCGTCCGCAAAGGCTGTAATTGCAGGTCATGAAATCAATCCTGACTTCATGATCGGCTGCATGCAGGGCGGTCTTGTTTCCTACCCTCATACATGCGATCCTGCAGATATGCTCTACTGGTTTGAAAACCAGCAGCAGGCTTTCTGGTATTGTTCCGATGTACAGTGCAAGGGTGAATATCCTGCATTCGCCAAGAGAATCTGGAAGAAGTACGGTGTTACTCTGGATATCACAGAGGAAGATAAGGAAATCCTGAAGAAGGGTAAAGTTGACATGTATACATACTCTTATTACATGACAATGAACGTAACAACACATAAGGCTGATGAAGTTGTTTCCGGTAACTTCGCTGCAGGCACAAAGAATCCTTATCTGCAGTACTCCGACTGGGGCTGGGCATTCGATCCTACAGGTCTGCAGTATTCCCTGGAAATGATTTACGACAGATACAATCTGCCGATTATGGTAGTTGAAAACGGTCTGGGTGCTTTCGATACTGTTGAAGCTGATGGTTCTATCCATGATGATTACAGAATCAACTACTTCAAGCCTCATATCGATGCAATGGCTGCTGCGATCGAAAACGGTGTTGATCTGATCGGCTATACACCTTGGGGCTGCATCGACCTGGTATCCGCAGGTACAGGTGAAATGAGAAAGCGCTATGGTTTCATCTATGTTGATAAGCATGATGATGGAACAGGTGACATGCACAGAAGCCGCAAGGATTCCTTCTTCTGGTATCAGAAGTGCATCGCATCCAACGGCGACGAAATCTGATTTCTCTTTCCTGAAAAAGAAATAAGCAAAACAGGCTCATAGTGAGTGGACCTGAGTGGTCTGCTCATTATGAGCTTTTCGGTTTTCTGCAGCACTGAAGAATTGAAAGGTGTATGCTAGAATGTACATGCACTGAAAAGAAAGGTGGTCGCAATGTCATTGACAACTGTATGGGGTGAACAACTGGATCAGAATAAACTACTGCCGGAATATCCGCGCATGCAGATGAAGAGAAACAGTTATACAAATCTGAACGGCCTCTGGGAATATCAGATCACATCACGTAAAGATGAACCGGATCCTGACCAGTGGAAACAGATTGTTGTTCCTTTTGCCCTTGGTACAAAACTGTCAGGCACAAAGGAAATTCTGAAGCCGAACCAGGCTCTCTGGTATCGCAAGCAGTTTTCCTATACACCCAGTGTCATGCGTACATTCCTGAACTTTGAAGCTGTGGATCAGATCTGCACAGTGTATCTGAATGGACAGGAAGTTGCTACGCATGAAGGGGGATATACACCTTTCGGACTGGATGTATCCCATCTGATTTCCTATCAGAATGTACTGGTTGTACGCTGCGTTGATGAGAGTGATCAGGGTATCCGTGCTTCCGGCAAGCAGAAGCTTGAACATGGCGGCATGTGGTATACACCTTCTTCCGGTATCTGGCAGACAGTATGGCTGGAAGATCTTGGCAAAGAAGCGATCATGGATCTGAAGATTACACCGCTCTATGATGCTGAAAAAGTACAGTTTGATCTGGCCGGTGATTTTACCAAGGCAGAGATTGTCATTTCCGCTGACGGCAGAGCAGTGCATCAAGGTGTTACAAGAGGAAAACAGTACATTGCGGATCTGCCTGAGTTCAGAGCATGGTCAACCGATGATCCGTTTCTGTATGATGTCACCATTCATACTGCGGACGATACGATATTCAGCTATTTCGGTATGCGCAAGTTCAGCACCGGCAGAGATGCGGCAGGGATGATGCGCTTTATGTTGAATGATCAGCCTTTGTTTCTGAGCGGTCTGCTGGATCAGGGATATGTTCCGGATGGACGTATGACATATCCTGCTGATGAAGCAATCCGTTATGAATTATCCACAATCAGAAACATGGGTTTCAACATGCTCCGAAAACACGCAAAGATCGAATGCCGCAGATGGTACTACCATTGCGATAAGATGGGAATCCTGGTTATGCAGGATATGCCCTCCGGCGGTTTTGGGGAATACAACCGCCATATCATGGGTGAACTGCCTACAGTGGGTCTTCGTCGATTGAAGGATACAGGTCATCCCAGATTCGGCAAGGTATCACAGAAGGCACGTGAAGTTTACTTTGAAGAACTTGATCAGATGCTGGACGATTTATATAATTGCCCGTGCATCTTCTCCTGGTGCCCGTTCAATGAAGGATGGGGACAGTTTGAGAGCGAGAATGTAACAAAGTACATCAGAGCATATGATGAAACACGTCTGATTGACAGTGCCAGCGGCTGGTTTGACCAGGGCTGCGGAGATTTCCTCAGTCTGCATAACTACTTCTTTCCGTACCGCGCAAAACCGGATCCGAAGGGCAGAGTTGTTCTGTTAAGTGAATTCGGCGGCTTCTCCTATCTGGATGAACATCATTCGGAAGCTAAGCAGCTGTATGGCTACAGAAAGTACAAGAACAGAGTTGAACTTGATCAGGCAGTGAATGAACTATATGAAACAATGATCTGGAAGAATATCCGCAGAGGTTTATCCGGCTGCATCTATACCCAGGTCAGTGATATTGAAGATGAATGCAACGGTATCTTTACGTATGATCGTAAAGTCATCAAACTGAATGAACGCAGAATGCGCAGGATGAACGAACGCTGCATGAGGAGGATTATGAAATGAAAGACGAAATCGTAATTGCGGAAGCTCTGGATGGTCAGGTGCGTATCCATGCCGCAAAGACAACAGATATGGTACAGACAGCAAGAGTCATGCATAACTGCATGCCTACATCTGCGGCAGCTCTTGGCAGAGTGCTGACAGTTACAGCAATCATGGGCAGTGATCTGAAGGATCCCCGTGCCAAGATTACTACCATCATCAATGGCGGCGGGCCTGCCGGTACTGTACTTGCACAGGCAGATGGCAAAGGCAATGTAAGAGGTTTTGTGGCTGATCCGAATCAGTATCTGGTCCGCAACTCCGACGGTCATCTTGCCGTAGGTGCTGCTGTTGGTACAGATGGCACATTAACAGTCATCAAGGACCTTGGTCTGAAGGAACCCTTCACAGGCAAGGTCAATCTGCAGACAGGTGAAATCGGTGATGACTTTGCCTTCTACTTTGCTGTATCCGAACAGACACCCTCTGTAGTAGGTGTCGGTGTTCTGGTCAATCCGGAAGGCAATGTACAGGCAGCAGGCGGTCTGATTTATCAGCTGATGCCGTTTGCGACAGAAGAAGCAATCGTATTCTGTGAAAAGGTTGCGGCAGAAATGAAGCCTGTATCCACTCTGATTGATGAAGGCAATGATCTGGAAGATGTCATTCATGAATACTTCCCGGATGCAGAGATTCTGCAGCACCGTGATATCAGATGGCACTGCGGCTGCTCTCATGAACATTACAAGGATGCACTGGTAACTCTTTCCGATGCAGACCTGGAAGAAATGATTGCGGATGGCAAGGGTGCAGAAATCACATGCCAGTACTGCAGCACAAAGTACAACTTCACAACAGAAGAACTGAAGGAAATTCTGGAGAATAAGCATCGTGTGGAAAATAGGTGATGTTGAGCTGGAAAACCGAATCATTGCCGCTCCGCTTGCAGGAATTTCCAATCCTGTTTACCGCAGTCTGATGCGCCGCTATGGTGCCGGACTCTGCGTCAGCGAAATGATCAGCGATAAGGCTCTGCATTATCACAATGCCCGTACATTCGATATGTGTCGGATCTTTGAGGATGAACATCCTGTATCTCTGCAGCTGTTCGGCAATGATCCTGAAACAATGGCTGAGGCTGCGGAGTATCTGACGGAGCATACCTCCTGCGATATCATTGATATCAACATGGGCTGTCCGGTACCGAAGGTACTGAAGGCACATGCAGGCAGCTATCTGATGGCACATCCGGAAGAAGCTTTTGCGGCAATGAAGGCGGTTGTAACACATACGAACCGACCGGTTACCGTAAAGATGCGTGCCGGCTGGGATTTTCAGCATATCAACTGCGTTGATATCGCTAAGATGGCAGAAGATGCAGGTGTTTCCGCAGTGGCAGTGCATGGCCGTACAAAGACACAGATGTACACAGGCCAGTCCAATAACGAATACATCCGTATGGTGAAGGAAGCAGTATCCATTCCCGTCATCGGCAATGGTGATATCCGTACACCGGAAGATGCGAAGCGTATGTTTGAAGAGACCGGCTGTGATGCTGTCATGATCGGCAGAGGTTTATTAGGAAGACCGTTCTTCCTGACAGAACTGAATGCGGCAATGAATGGCGAAGAGGCACCGATGATCTCTTATGAAGAACGTCTGGATCTCTGTCTGGAATATGCCCGCAGACTCTGTGAATATGAAACAGAATATACAGGCATCAGGGAAATGCGCACAATGGCAGGCTGGTATGTGTCCGGCATGCCGTTCTCTTCTCAATACAAGAGCCGGCTCTGCATGGCTAACAGTCTTGCAGAAATGCAGGCTGCAATCGAAGAATACAGACTGAAGCTCAGACAGGAACTGTAACATCAGGCGGACGAATCAGGTTCGCCTTTTTCGTACAGTAAGCAGTCGCTGTATAAGAGGTATAACCCTTATACGGGAATGTTTTGCAAAGTGCATTGCATCATGGGATAATGGCGGATATGAGTGAAAAGAAACAGACAATGGACATGATTAATGGTCCTCTCTTTAAAAATATGATTCTCTTTGCTGTACCGGTCATGCTTTCCAGCTGCCTGCAGATGCTGTTCAATGCCGCGGATACGATCGTAGTCGGTCGTTTCTCCGGTCAGGAAGCACTGGCTGCAGTAGGTGCAACCGGATCAGTTGTATTCTTCCTGTCGGCACTGTTCAACGGTTTATCCACTGGTGCCAATGTTGTGACTGCACGTATGCTTGGCGCAAAGCAGGAGGATCAGATTCATAAAGCAGTACATGCCATGGCGTTCCTGGCGATTGCTTCCGGCTTACTGCTTACATTCATCGGTATGGTCGGTGCACCGATCATGCTGAGACTGGTACAGACACCCTCAAATATCATCAACCTGAGTTCCCTGTATATGCGTATCTACTTTGCCGGAGCACTGCCGCTTCTGATCTACAACATCGGTGCTGCCGTACTTCGTTCCAAGGGTGATACAAGACGTCCGACAATGTACTTTGCCTTTGCGGGAGCTTTGAATGTTCTTCTTAATCTCATCTTTGTCATCGTATTCAAGATGAGTGTTGCCGGTGTAGCAACCGCAACTGTCTGCTCGGAAACAATCTCTGCTGTACTTGTTGTCAGAGCATTGATGAGAGAAACAGACTATACCAGACTTGAACTGAATAAGATTCATGCGGACTGGGGCATTATCTCGGAAACACTTCGCATTGGTATTCCTGCCGGTCTGCAGGGTATGATGTTCTCCATTTCCAATCTGGTAATTCAGTCCGGTGTCAATTCTTTTGGTTCTGTGATTGTTGCGGGCAACAGCGCTGCCGCAAATCTGGAAAACTTCGTCTATATTGGAATGGGCGGCTTCTCACAGGCATGCATTACATTCACTTCGCAGAATGTCGGTGCCGGCAGAAATGAGAATATCAGCCGTATCATGTGGATGACACTGGCTCTGTGTACATCATGTGCCTTTGCCCTGAGCTTTGGGGCATGGTATTTCTCACCGACACTGCTTGGCCTTTACTCCACCGATGCTGCTGTGATTGCGGCTGGCAGAGTGCGTATGAATTTTGTGGGTCTGTGGCTGTTCCTCAATGGTGTTCTTGATGTTCCGATCTCATCCCTGCGCGGCATGGGTTATTCCGCATTGCCTACAATCGCAATGATGATCGGCATTACCGGGGTTCGTCTGCTGTGGCTGTTCCTCTACTTCCCTATGCATCACGAACTGTCTGTGCTGTACTTCTGCTTCCCGCTGTCCTGGGTGGTGACATCGGTAATGCAGTTTGCACTGTATGCCTACGCTATCAGAAAATTCAGATGATCGAACTGACTTGTGCAGATATAAATGTCTGCACTTTTTCTTTTTGTGAACATTGTATTTGTAAACCATGAAACAGGAAACCGCAGGGCGGAATGATCATGCGTTATTCGGAACTGTTCTGAATGAATTAGTGCTGAATTAAGGGAATAATCCAATGCTTTATAAAGGATGTTCATAAAACTTTGTTTTTCGCGTAATAAACGCCTTTTATGAATCTTCAATTTGCCTGTTTTAAGTGCGGGCAGAACGGTTGACATGCTTTTTTTACGTAGGGTATTTTAGTCTAAAGTGCACTTTATACATGATGAATCGCCTGAAGGAGGAACTATGAATCGCGACGATCTGTTTATGCTTCTTGAGCGCCTGGAACAGCCGGGGGATTTTACACATACATCCCTGACAGAACGAAAGCTGCGCAGTTTTGAGAGAATTCTGCACCATCGGCTTCCCGAAACATATCGACTGTTTCTGAAGAAATTCGGCCAGGGAGGCATTGATAATGCATTTGTAATTCTGGGAATGAATGCTCTGGGAGAACCGACATTTCTGAAAGCAACACAGGACTATCGCTGGTACAGTCTTCCTGTACAGCTGATCCTGATTGAAGAGGGAGAATACGGGTACTACTGTCTCCATCATCGAACAGGTCAAATATATCGCTGGATCCCCGGGAAAGAAGCAACTCTGCTGTATTCTGATTTTGAAAGCTATCTGGAAGAAAAACTCAGAATCCTCGGTAGGATCAGTGAAAATCAGTGAATCAATCAGTGAAACCGATTACGTGAGAATCGGTTTTTTCTTTCGCAGTATGCTATAATCGCTAAAGGTATTTGCGGAGGATGAGAGCATGAAATACTTTTTTCGTATTCTTTTACTGATTGTGGTTCTATCTGTACTTCTGATGGGTTATATATCCGGCAGTCAGATTACACGTTCCTTCACAGATCTTGTAACACCGCAGATGTCCGGGGAAAACGTAACGGAAGTAACATGGAAGAATGCAGGCTTTGATTTTGAAGCATTCCGCAAAGCATATGCAATTGAAGAATTTACTTTGACTTCCTCTTTCGAAAAACACGAAATCCCTGTCGTATACGTCAATGCTTCCGAAGAACCTGATCATGTCCGCGATACAGTTATTATGCTGCATGATCTTGGCGGCAATAAGGAAACAATGTTCCCGGCAGCGAAGGTATTCCTGGAAATGGGATACAACGTCATTGCCTTTGATCAGCGCAGCCATGGCGAAAATACGGCAAAGCACAATACATTCGGTTATCTTGAAAAGTATGATCTGCTCGACTGCATGGACTATGCCAAGCGCGAAATCGGCAGCTCAAAGCTCGGTATTTATGCGGAATCCTACGGTTCTCTTGCGGCAGCTCAGGCTCTGGGCTATGAAAGCCGCTGGCATGATGCTGACTTTGCGATCTTCAACAGTCCGATCAAGGATATGAAGTCACAGGTCAGACCGATGCTCGACAGCTACAGCGTTCCGCTTCCGAAGAGTCTGTTGTATTTTAACGGCAATCTGATCTGCCGTATGAAGCATGGCTTCTTCTTCTCTGATGCAAGTGCAGTGAAGGCAGTCAGAACTGTAAACATCCCGATTCTGATCATTAATTCCGAAGCAGACTCTGCAGTTTCCTATAAGGATGGCAAGGATATCTACAATGCGATCCCCAACAAACAGAAGAAGATCTGGACAGTTCTTGACAGTGAACATCTCGAAATTGCATATGATCATTACGATGAATATGTATCCAGAATTAAATCATTCCTTGGTAAGTAAAATATGAAGAAAACATTTGTAACAAAAGAACAGCTGACAGCAATTACTGCGCAGTACCCTACACCCTTTCATCTTTATGATGAAAAAGGCATCAGAGAAAATATCCGCCGTGTCCAGAAGGCTTTCTCCTGGAACAAAGGCTATCGTGAATACTTTGCAGTAAAGGCACTGCCGAATCCTTCTATCCTGAACATCATGAAAGAAGAAGGCTGCGGTCTGGATTGCTCTTCCCTGACAGAACTGATGCTGGCAGAACGCTGCGGCTTTGATGGAGACGGTATCATGTTCTCCTCCAATGAAACACCTGCAGAGGACTATGTTCTTGCCGGCAAACTTAATGGCATCATCAACCTGGATGACTGCACACATGTACCTTTCCTGAAGGACTGCATCGGCACATATCCTAAGAAGATGTGCTGCCGTTACAATCCGGGCGGTGTATTCGTGATCGGTGATACACAGGGCAAGGCACAGGTCATGGACAATCCTGATGATGCAAAGTATGGTATGACAAAGGAACAGCTGATTGAATCCTTCAAAAAGCTCAAGGAAGAAGGCGTTGAGGAATTCGGTATTCATGCATTCCTGGCAAGCAATACACTGTCCAATGCATACTATCCTGCTCTTGCCGAACAGCTCTTCAATCTTGCGGTTGAAGTACGCAATGCGACAGGGTGTCATATCACATTCCTGAATCTCTCCGGCGGTATCGGTATTCCTTATAAGCCGGAAGATCCTGAGAATGATATCGAAATCATCGGCGATGGAGTTCGTGAAGCATATGAACGTATTCTTACACCGGAAGGAATGGACGACATTGCAATCTACACAGAACTTGGCCGTTTCATGACAGGTCCTTATGGCTGTCTGGTTACAAAGGCAATTCATCAGAAGAATACATACAAGCATTACATCGGTGTAGATGCCAATGCCTGCAATCTGATGCGTCCGGCGATGTATGGTGCTTATCATCACATTACAGTCATGGGTAAGGAAAATGAACCCTGTGATCATATCTATGATGTTGTCGGCAACCTGTGTGAAAACAACGATAAGCTGGCAGTGAATCGTAATCTTCCGAAGATCGATATGGGCGATCTGCTTGTGATTCACGATACCGGCGCACATGGTTTCTCCATGGGCTACAACTACAACGGCAGACTTCGTTCCGCAGAATTGCTGCTTTGTGCAGACGGTTCAGTAAAACTGATCCGCCGTGCGGAAACACCCGACGACTATTTCGCAACATTAATCTGGTAATTGGTGTCTTTGCTGGAAAGAAACCGCAGACACTAGTATATTTGAGACTATGCAGAAGACTTCAAAGAAGAGAAAACCGAATACAAAAAAGGCTGTTCATAGACAGAAAAGACGCAGAAGAGTCAGAATCGCGACCGCTTTCGTCACCATTATGCTGATTGGCTATATGGCGATCGGTACCGCAGGTGCGATCTTTTTCGGCGGCCTTCTGAAGGGAATGCCTGAGATTTCCGAGAATGATTTCGGCAGCCGTGAATCAACCAAGATTCTGGATAAGAACGGTGTCATTATCGAAGAAGTCGGCACATATCTGCGTGATAACATTACCTACGCACAGTGTCCCGAAAGCCTTGTGGATGCCTTCCTTTCCATTGAAGACTCCCGTTTCTTCACTCATAACGGTTTCGATATTCCCCGTTTTCTGAAGGCGGCGCTGTCCAATCTGGCGAATGGCGATCTAGGCTCCGGCGGCTCTACTTTCACAATGCAGCTGGTCAAGAATACTTACTTCTCCATTGAAGATGGTGAAGACAGCGTTACATATACAAAATCACTGCAGTACAAGGCACAGCAGATCGTTCTTTCCATGCAGGCCGAGAATGTTCTCTCCAAGCAGGAAATCTTCGAAAGCTATGTGAATAAAATCAACTTCGGTAAGAATATCCGTGGTGTACAGAGAGCTTCCCTGTACTACTTCGGCAAGAATGTCAGTGAACTGAATCTTGTGGAATCCGCGATGCTTGCGGGTATCGTCAATCTGCCGAATATATACAATCCCTACAGCTATCTGGACTATGCAACAGAACGTCGCGATACCGTTCTGGATATGATGTCATATCATGGCTATATCACCCCCGAGGAAACAGCCCTGGCCAAGCAGATCCGTGTAGAAGATATGCTGGCCGGTGAAACTTATGCAACAAAGGATGGTTCCAGATACCAGTCCTATATTGACGTTGTCATTGAAGAAGCACAGGCAAAGACAGGCAGAGATCCCAGCCGCGGCGGTATGAAGATCTATACAGCTCTGGATACTGTGATTCAGGATGAGATTGAAGCAATTCAGGATGAAGAAACAGAGATTTACTTCGCTGATGATCTGATGCAGACAGCGATTGTATCCATGGACAATACCAACGGTGAAATTGTCGGTATCGGCGGTGGCCGCAATTACAGCGGTTCCCGTTCCTATAACCGTGCAACTGCCGGCTACAAGCAGCCCGGTTCTTCTGTAAAGCCGTTCCTCAGCTATGCCCTTGGCTTTGAATATCTGGGTTATTCCCTGGATGAAATTCTGCTGGATAAGCCGATGACAATGCCGGGTGAAAGCATGGTTCTGGTCAATGCAAACGGGGAATACATCGGTGACGTATCCATTAAGGATGCTGTTGCATATTCCCTGAATATTCCCGCGATTCTCACATTGGAAGATGTCGTGGCCAAGATCGGCAGTGCCGGTGTTGTTCAGTATCTGAACAAGCTTGGCTTTGACAGAGTAAATGAAGATAACTTCGAACTTCGTTTTGCGATCGGCGGCAACAACTTTGAAACTACAGCGGTTGAACTGGCTGGGGCCCATGCCGCAATGATCAATAACGGTGAATACAACGAACCTCATACAATCCGCAGGATTGTTGAAGAAGGTCAGCCGGATTACCTCCCTGAAAATCAGAGAGTACGTGTACTGTCTTCCGGCAGTGCATATCTGGTCGACCAGCTGATGCAGAACAACGTTGAATGCAATGTCGGCAACTACATGGAAGTGCTGCAGAGAGAATATCCCGTCTATGCCAAGACAGGCACAACCGACTGGGGTGATTCTGGTTATGCATATGGCATTCCCCAGGGTGCCTCCAAGGATAAGTGGATGGTTGCCAGCAGTTCCAAGTATACAAATGCTGTATGGGTAGGCTGGGATAAAGCCGTTGCCTGGGAAGGTACATACTTCTCCAACTGGAAGAGCTATCTGAATATCCCCGGCAATATCAACCGTCTGCTTCTGGATGTTGAAGAATCCCGCTGCACGGAAGCTGAACGTGCCGGTGTCGATAAGCCGCTGGATGTGGAAGAAGTCACATACGTATACGGCACATACCCTCATGTTGCGCAGGATGATTCCATTTCTCCCAGCCGCATGATCACATCCGAAGTATCCAGAGCAGGTCTGGACAATGTTCCGCTCGAATCTGTGGATAAGTACATGTCCGGTGTACCGATTCTGAATAATATGTCCGCATCTATTTCCGGTTCTATCCTGTATCTGAACTGGGTGACACAGAAGGACTCCTGCTATAACGGCTATCGTGATATTTCCCTGCATGATGAATACAACAACATCTATGCATATGGTAAGTGTCTGGTAAATAACTCATGGCTGTCCACAGGACGTTCCAATGTCTACTATGCAGATATCTATATCGGCGGTTCCTACTATGCGACTGTAACTTCCGAAAGCAAGTCCTGGATCGGTGCTCTTGCCTTCAGTGATGAAGAAGTTACTGTCTGCGGCAGTATCCGCAACTACTATGGCTATTCCGAAGAAGCCTGCCGTTTCGTAGGCTATATGGAAGATCCGTATGCAGTGATCGAAGAACCTGAGGCAGAAGCTCCTAAGGAAGAGATGCCGGAAGATGCAGAGGATGCGGAAGGATCCGAAGACGTTGAACAGGATCAGGAATAAACAGAAGTTCAACAATCAGAAGAGAATGGGAATGAACAGATCAGCATTGCCTGCCTGTGATTCGCATTCTCTTTTTCTTCAAGGATAAATACAGAAAAGGACGGGAAGTGCTTATGAAAACAGTGAAAGTAGCTGCTGCAGTCATCCGTGATGGCAACCGTATTTTTGCAGTGCAGCGCGGATATGGTGAATACAAAGACGGCTGGGAGTTTCCGGGAGGGAAACTGGAGCCGAATGAAAATGCATGTGATGCCCTGGTTCGTGAAATTAAGGAAGAACTGAATACGCTGGTCAGAATTACCGGATATCTGGATACGATCGAAATGGATTATCCGACGTTTCATCTCAGCATGGCATGCTATATGTGTGAAGTCGTCAGCGGTTCTCTGACACTGCTGGAGGCAGAAGACTCACGCTGGCTGGATGAAGCCACTCTGGAGAGTGTTGACTGGTTGCCGGCAGATCTGGCTCTGCTGCCGAAAATCCGCGAAGCTCTTCAGCAGTAACTGAATTACTTCTTCTTTCCGAAGGCTTCCGCAAAGGAGCGGCCCTGGAAATATCCGACCGGATGAACTGTATGATCATCTTTGACATTGAATTCCGTTAACGGACGATCGAGAAGTGTACATGCTCTGCGGACAGAGTAGAAACCATACTTGTCACGGATTTCATCCATGGCAAGATCCGCAAGTCTTGCTTTGTCATGATCTTCTTCATTCACAAACAGATTCAGCCTGCGAAAGGAAGATGCCGGTTTCAGACCGCTGATGGAAATGCCGACAGCACGCAGCGGCAGTGAGAAATCATACCGTGCCAGCAGAATCATCGCTGCATCCATGATGTCTTCACTGACAGAAGTACGCTGACCGATCTTAATCTGTGCACCAAACCAGTCCATGCCGGAAGTGCGCATGGATACACCGATAACGTCTCCCTCCATCTGCAGTCCTCTGACTCTGGAGGCAACAGCTTCAGACAGTACAAAGCAGACCGGCCTAAGTTCCTCCAGTGAGGCAACGTCATGAACCATCGTGATGGAATTGCCTACCGATTTTGCAGGCGGTGTATAGAACTGTTCAGCGACTTCGCTGTAGTCTTCGCCATTGGCAAAGGCATGAATCAGTTCTCCGGCAGATCCCATATATCGCTTCAGATGATCCACAGAATAATTCGCCAGTTCACCGATCGTCAGGATTCCGCGCTGATGCAGCTTATGCGTTGTTGCCCAGCCGACATACAGCAGATCCTCTACGGGAGATGGCCATACAATATCCTTGTAGTTCTCCTTCGTAATAACAGTAAAGCCGCTGGGTTTGCGATAATCACTGCCGAACTTGGCGAAGACCTTGTTCCACGAGACACCCACAGATACAGTCAGCCCGATCTCATCAAAGACACGCTGCTGTATCTTTTTTGCGATATCTACAGGATCACCGAACAGTTTTGCTGAATCGGTGTAGTCGATCCACGCCTCATCCATACCGAAGGATTCAATTCTGTCGGTATAGTCACGATAGATGTTCTTCACCTGATTGGTGTAATAGATGTAGTCATCATAGTGCGGCGGAATAATCAGAAGATCCGGACATTTTTCCTTTGCTTCACGCAGGCTTTCTCCAGTCTTGACACCATACTTCTTGGCTTTGTCATTCTTTGTCAGGATAATACCATGACGCTTTTCTTCGTGACCTCCCACAGCCATCGGTACATCCCGAAGAGCGGGATACATCATCTCTTCAATCTGGGCATAGCAGTGGTTAATATCAATGTGAAATATCATACGTTGACGGGACATAAGCACCTCCGCTGATACTGTAGCGTATACATATCAAATCGGGTGTTATTATTCATATACACTCGAATAAGCGTTGCGTGAATGCATATAATATGCGACACTTCATTGGAAAAAGCAACAAAAAATGAAAACAGAATTCACGTCATGTTTATGTCGCATGTTTTCTCGTATATATTTTTGAACTAAAATATAGGCAGTGAGGTATACAACTATGAATAATCAGACAAACGCAAATGTACTCAAGGGTACATACAAGATGTACATCGCCGGATTTGATTACGGCTGTGCAGTTGTTAAGGCTACAGTAACACTGGAAGGTGCACTGGACAGTCTGACAAAGGAAAATATTACAGTAACAGAACATAAGCAGGTAACTGACTTCTCCAAGGTACCGGAATTCCCGATCGTGGAAGCAGATTTCAAGCGTACAGTTCTGGATGCATATCTGGTAGATGCAGAAGGCAAGAAGACAGCTGAACCTTCCTGCACTGCTGTGATTGAAATGGATGAAAGTCCTGCGGAAGGAAGCCCGCTGCTGTTCTGCTTCCACACAATGCTCAATACATGGGCTGATCCCTATGAACTGAAGATTGAAGGCACAGGTCTGACATCTGCAGGCAAGGATGTTACTCTGGACATTGCTGTAAAGGAAACAGCAAGAGAAACAGATGCTGATCAGTATGAAAAGCACACATTCAAGGCATCCAACGGCACAGCAATTGAATATGCATGCTGGCAGCCGGAAACACCCTCTAAAAATCTGGTCATCTGGCTCCATGGTCTTGGTGAAGGCGGCGTCAAGGATACAGATCCTTATGTAACACTGCTTGCAAACAAGGACTCCGTACTGGGCAAGGAAGAATTCCAGAAGACAGTCGGCGGCGCAAATATCCTGGTTCCCCAGTGTCCGACATGGTGGATGGACGGTGATGGCACAGGTACTAACCTCAAGGGAGGCGGTATCACTGCTACAGAAAAGTCCTTCTATACAGAAGCACTGCATGAACTGATGGTTGCCTATAAGGAACAGACAGCTTCTGAAAAGGTAGTTGTTGCAGGCTGCTCCAATGGCGGCTACATGACAGTAGTCATGGCTATGAACTATCCTGAACTGTTTGATGCAATCGTACCGATCTGTGAAGCAGTTCCCAACAAGTGCATCTCTGATGAAGCAGTCAAGACACTGGCAGGTGTACCTTCCTACTATGTATTCTCCATGGATGATGATGTAGTAGATCCGACACTGCATGAACTGCCTCTGCTGGAGCGTCTGAAGAAGGAAGGTGCAAAGGATCTGCATGTTTCCACAACAGAACATGTAGAAGATACATCCGGCAAGTATAAGAAGCCTGATGGAACTCCGCACCGTTATTCCGGTCACTGGAGCTGGATCTATTTCTTCAACAATGAATGCAATGCCGACGGACTCAAGGCATGGGACTTCATTGCTGAACACCTGAAGTAATCATAAGAAAACAAGGAGGCCGGCATGGTAATCAGAGAACTTGAAAATGAAATCAGACATATCATTGCCTCTGCCGGCTGCTTTGCTGTCCTGGAGTACGAACGTGATGCCAGTGTTACTGCAGCTACAGCAGCTGCGGAACGTATGAAGGCGTCCATGGGCGTACGCAGAAGACAGCTCATGATCAAACTGGATGGCTCCAATGCCGTCACCATGGAAGCCGGTGCCATGCAGTGGACTGTAGGCAATATCAAGGCAACTGCAGGTTTCCGCAATACCCACGACTTCTTCGGCAAACTGCTGCGCAGTGCACTCACGGATGAAGAAGTGGTAAAGCCGCGCTATGAAGGACTTGGTGTCATTGCAACGGAACCTACATATAAGCATCTGCTGCTGATGGACGTAGGAAGATATGGTCCGCAGGGTGTAACCATTTCCGATGGTATGTTCCTGGCCTGTGATGAAAATGTCAGTGTACATCTGACCGGCAGAAAAACCGTGACTTCCGCAGTCGCCGGCGGTGAAGGTCTGTTCAATACAAACCTGACCGGCAACGGCATTGCCGTACTGAAGAGTTCCATCCCGCAGGTAGAACTGCTGGAGATTGAACTGGATGGTACAGATGAACTGAAGCTGGATGGACCAATGGCAGTATGCTGGTCTACTTCTCTGGAATTTACGGTAGAAAAGAGTGCTACTTCCATTCTCGGATCTGTTGTAAATAAGGAAGGTCTGGTAAATGTATATCGCGGCAAGGGCATCATTCTGATCAGCCCTGTTGCAGAAGTACGCATGATGCTGAACGAAGATGAAGCAGAAGCGAATCCGATTCACCATCATCCGTCGCATCACTGAAATGTAAACGTTTACATTTAATGCGTTGGTTTTTGAAAAGTGACATGAAGTGTAAGGATTTTCCTAGATGAACATCTGCACGCTTTCGTGGTTTCGGATGAATTGACCGATTTCGCATGATAGAATTAAGGCAGATAGGAGTATTCACAACATGGCAACAGGAAAAGTAAAATGGTTCAATGCTGAAAAGGGGTATGGCTTCATCACAACTGATGCAGGCAAGGATGTATTCGTACATTTCTCTGCTATTCAGGGCGAAGGCTATAAGACTCTGGAAGATGGTCAGCCTGTAACTTTTGACGTTACAGAAACAGATCGTGGTCCTCAGGCAGCTAACGTAGTCAAGGGATAATTGATTTAGTTCGGTAGAACCTAAGAGCCGTAAAGAAGACGTGATGTTCATGAATAATTAAGAACAGAACGATTCCCGCCGGCTCTTTTTTCTATCCTATGTGCGATTAACCTGTTACAATAACAGGCGTATACGATTAATTCGGAGGTTTATGATATGGCTCAGATGACTAGTGGTGCATACATCCGCTCACTTAGAGAAAAGGTTGGACTGACAAAAGAAGCACTTGCTGAAAAGATCGGTGTTTCCGTAACTGCAGTTGAAAAGTGGGAAAGTGATGAATCCTTCCCTGATGAAGCAAATCTTCTTCCTCTTTGTGAAATCCTCGGATCTACTGCTCAGGAACTGCGTGATGCAAAGCCTGCACTGACATCCGAAGAAGTACTCGAACTGAAACGTATTGCCAACGCAAAGAGCAGAAACATGGGTCTTGCTGCATTTGGCGGCGGTGTTCTTCTGCTGGTAATCCGTTTCACACTTCTTACAGCTAAGAATGTACTTGTAAATGCACTTGCTGGCCTGACTGTAGGTTTCTCAGTCGCACTGATGATCCTTGGTCTGGTATGGTTCTTTGCAGGTATTACAGGTAAGGCACAGGACGAATAACGCAGGTAACTGCTTGAACTGTGCTTATATGGAGGAAAGTATATGACAGAAGAAAAGCAGACAAACACACTGATCTGGTCTGATCGCAAGAGAAACTTCCTTGGTCAGGCCTGGTCATTTACAAAATATGAACTATATCCCCAGTATCTTCGTATTGTTACAGGTCTTCTCAATTCCAAGTATGACAAGGTAATGCTGTATCGAGTTACAGATATTACTGTTACAAGAAACCTGTGGCAGAAGATTGTAGGTACAGGTACACTTCATATTGACTCATCCGATCAGACAATGAAGAACTTCGATATCAAGAATGTCCGTGATGTCATGGCTGTTGAAGAAGAATTCTCCGCTCTGGTTGAAAAGGCAAAGAAGAACCGCGTATATCTGCGCGAAAATATCGATGGTATGCACAGTCATCCTTCCATGATTGACTCTGATGGTGACGGCATTCCCGATTATCTGGACGATAACGACGATCGTCTGAATCATTAAAAACTGTAAAAGATGATTTCGCTTGCAACAAATCATCTTTTATTTTCTTCGGAGGACAAAGAACATATGAAAAAGGTTGTGATAATTGCGACAGGCGGAACCATTGCCGGTATCGGCAAGAGCGGCATGGCTTCCGAGTATGAAGCAGGACAGATTTCCATCAGTCAGATTACCGACAGCATTCCTTCTCTTGCATCCCTTGCGGATATCAGTGCCATTCAGTTGATGAACATCGACTCGAATGAAATGACGATTTCACGCTGGATTGAACTGAAGAAGATGGTAGAGGAAGTATTGCGTACTGCTGATGGCGTTGTCATTACCCATGGTACCGATACACTGGATGAAACAGCCTATTTCCTGACATTGACGCTGCATACCTATAAACCGGTAGTACTGACCGGGGCAATGCGTCCAGCCAGTGCGACAAGTGCAGATGGCCCCTACAATCTCTATCAGGCCGTCAGTCTTGCAGCCAGTGAAGAGGCGAAAGGCAAAGGTGTACTTGCACTGTTCTCCAATACCATCTATTCAGGCAGAGATATTCAGAAGGAAAACAACTATCGTATTGATGCCTTTGGGCAGAGATCATTAGGCTGCCTTGGCTATATGCAGGATGAGAAGATCTACTTCTTCTCTTCCAACAATAAGAAGCATACAGCAGATTCCATCTTTTCCTGGGATGTGATGAGTGAACTGCCGTCGGTAGCGATTGCCTATTTCCATATCGGTGCGGATCCTGAACTGCTGTATTTCATGGCAGAAAGAAACAAAGGTATTGTCGTTGCCGGCAGCGGCAGCGGGAACTTCAATGAAGAATGGCAGAAGGCCATCCGCGAACTGTCCGCAAAGGGCATTGTATTCGTACGTTCTTCCCGTATTTCCCAGGGAATCATTCTGGAAAGTCAGGCCTTTGATCCGGATAATCTCTGTATTCCTTCCAATACTCTGTCACCGCAGAAAGCACGTGTTCTGCTTTCTCTGGCTTTGACAAAAACAAACAATCCGGAGATGATCCGTCAGATATTTGTTGAATATTAAGGGATTCGAGACATACACAGTATGTTTGTCGCAGAGCTTATTATTTAAGGTGAAACTAAGCTTTAGATAAAGTAATATGTGATGCGTTGAAGTGGGGGGTGTATAAGATATGCTGCAGATTAAGGATATCTGTAAACAATATAAAACAGGCACTCTGATTCAGAAAGCTCTGGATCATGTCAGCCTGAATCTTCGCGACAATGAATTTGTAGCGATTCTGGGACCTTCCGGTTCCGGCAAAACAACACTGCTGAATGTCATCGGCGGTCTGGACCGTTATGACTCCGGTGATCTGATCATCAACAGTGTTTCCACAAGAAAGTATAAAGACAGAGACTGGGATTCCTACCGCAATCACACCATCGGTTTCGTATTCCAGAGTTATAACCTGATTCCTCATCAGACTGTACTTGCCAATGTCGAACTGGCATTAACAATCTCCGGCATTTCCGGTGCAGAACGCCGTAAGAAGGCAGAAGAAGCACTGCGTAAGGTAGGTCTTGGTGAACAGCTTCATAAGAAACCGAGCCAGATGTCCGGCGGTCAGATGCAGCGTGTAGCGATTGCCCGTGCGCTGGTAAATGATCCGGATATTGTCCTGGCCGATGAACCTACCGGTGCTCTGGACAGTGAAACCAGTGTACAGGTCATGGATCTTCTGAAGGAAGTGGCCAAGGACAGACTGGTTGTTATGGTTACACATAACCCGGAACTGGCCGAAGAATATGCGACAAGAATCGTAAAGCTGAAGGATGGTCAGATCATTGATGACTCTGACCCCTTCATCGTCGATGAGAATACAGAAGTTGTACATCGCAATCTTGGTAAGGCATCCATGTCTTTCCTGACAGCACTGGCATTATCCTTCAATAACCTGAAGACAAAGAAGGCAAGAACTTTCCTGGTATCCTTTGCCGGTTCCATCGGTATTATCGGTATTGCCCTGATCATGTCGTTATCCAACGGTATGAATGCATATATCAAGAATGTTGAAGAAGAAACGCTGAGTGAATATCCTCTGCAGATTGATGGTACAAGTATGGACCTGGCCGGCATGATGGGTGTGGATACCAGCGGTGAAGAACGTCCGCAGCGTCCGGAAAACTACAACGAGAATACAATCCGTGAAATTGAGACCATCACAGGTATGCTCTCCAATGTCGTTACCAACGATCTGAAGTCTCTGAAGCAGTATTTCGATTCCGGTGAATCCGGCATTGAGCAGTATACAAATGCAGTGGAATACTCTTTTGATGCAGTACCGCAGATCTATCGTCTGGATGAAGATAAGGATGAATTCAGACAGGTGAATCCGGATACAACATTATCTTCCATGGGCTACAGTTCCTCTTCCTCAGGTCTGTTTTCTGCCTATATGAAGTCTGATATCTTCCATCCGATGCCTGAGAAGGAATCTCTCTATAAGGATTCCTATGATGTACTGGCCGGCAGATGGAATGAAAATAAGTATGAATGTGTCCTTGTACTGACACAGTTCGGCAACCTCAGTGACCTCATGCTCTATTCCATGGGTGTCAAGGATTCCGAAGAACTCGACGAAATGTTAAAGGCATATGCACAGGGTGAAACACTCGAAAGAAAGACAGCATATGGCTACTACGAACCGGAAGAGTTTGTCGGTATTACCTTCAAGCTGGTAAATATTGCGGATCTGTACTCCTATAACCAGCAGAGCGGTATCTGGGCTGATAAGCGTGAAGATCATGACTACATGATGAATAAGATCAGAGATGGTCAGACTTTAACCATCACCGGTGTTGTCCGCATGAAGGAAGATGCCAAGGCTGGTATGCTGCAGACAGGTATCGGCTATTCCAAGGAACTGATCAAGGATGCCATTAACTATGCGGAAAGCAGTCCGATTGTTAAGGCACAGAAGAAAGATAAGTCCATCAATGTCATGACCGGCAAGGAATTCGGTTCTGATGAAGGCAGCTCCTTCAATATGGAAAATATGTTCTCTATTGATGAAGATGCTCTCGCAAATGCCTTCAAGGTAGATACATCCGGTTTATCCGATGCGTTCTCCGGCATGGATCTGAATATTGATATGTCCAATATGGATCTTGGCAATCTGATCGATCCTTCTGCTTTCGGCAATATGGAAATGCCGGTAATGGATCTGAGCACACTGCTCAATAACGTCAAGATTGATGTAAACCAGGAGAATCTCAGACAGATGTTCTCTGATATCGTCAACGGCTACGCTGAATATGCATCCAAGGATCCTTCCACTGACTACTCCAAGCTTGGCGAGAGTGTCGCACAGTGGCTGCGTTCTGAAGAGGGACGTGAAGTTCTGCAGACAGAAGTGAACAAGCTGATCTCTGAACGTGCAGACAATGTCATCACACCCGAACAGCTGGCCGGTGTCATCAGTGCTGTCATGGCTGACTATGGCACATGGGCAGAAGAGAATGGCTATACTGCTGAAGAAAACTTCACAACATATCTGGCCGCATATCTGCAGACAGAACGTGCTCAGCAGCTGATCGCTGAAAATGTCGGTGCAATGCGTGAACAGCTGGCCGGTCTTGCAATTACACAGGAAGAAGCTGCTGCTGTTGCAAAGGCAATGGGTGATGGCTATACAGCATATGCACAGGAAAATAAACTGCCTGATGTAACGAAGCTGCCGCAGTCCTTCAGTGAGTATCTTGCAACAGATGAAGGCAAGAAGCTGCTTACAGAAGGTATTGATAAGAGCATTAATACAAAGGAACTCGAACAGCAGTTAGGTGCTGCCTTCGGTGATGTTATGGGCTCTTACTCCAAGGTCATCGGTGAACAGATCGGCAGTGCCATGACAAAGGTCATGGGTGAACTTGGCAAGCAGATCACTGACTCCATGTCCGGTTCCATGTCCAAGCTCTCTGATGCTATGGAGAATATGTTTGCTGTAGATCCTGAAGCCTTCGGCAATGCCTTCAAGATGGATATGGATGAAGAACAGTTCCAGGAAATGATGATGTCCATGATGGGCAGAGGTGCTGCACCTACATACGACAGTACATTGAAAGCACTGGCATGCATCGATCCGGAAAGCCCCAGCAGTATGCTGATTTATCCGAAGGACTTCGAATCCAAGGATTATGTAAAGCAGATTCTGGATAACTATAACGAAGAAATGAAGGATTCCGGCAATGACGAAAAGGTCATCAGCTATACCGATATCGTCGGTACTCTGATGTCTTCTGTTACGGATATCGTCAACTCCATCAGCTATATCCTGATTGCCTTCGTTGCCATTTCCCTGATCGTATCGTCCATCATGATCGGTGTCATCACCTACATCAGTGTCCTGGAAAGACGCAAGGAAATCGGTATCCTGCGTGCGATCGGTGCTTCCAAGGGCAACATCTCTCAGGTCTTCAATGCAGAAACCTTCATTATTGGTCTGTTGGCAGGTCTGATCGGTATCGGTATTTCCCTGCTGCTGCTGATCCCCGGCAATATGATCATTCATTCTGTAGCTAAGAATACAGACATGGTCGCATATCTGCCTCCGGCAGCTGCAGTCATTCTGGTTCTGCTGAGTATCTCCCTGACATTGCTTGGTGGTCTGTTACCGGCAGGCAAGGCCGCAAAGAGCGATCCGGTTGCTGCTCTGCGCTCCGAATAATCACAAGTCACAGAACGGTTGTATATTGCAGCCGTTCTTTTCTTTTGCTGTATGTGAGAAGGCAAATTAAAAAGAATGCATTATAATGGATAACTATGAAAAGAACAGTCATCGGAATTCTGGCACATGTCGATGCCGGCAAAACAACTTGTATAGAAAGCATGCTTTTTCTTTCGGGAAAAATCAGAAAGCAGGGCAGAGTAGATCATCGTGATACTGTCCTGGATTTTGACGAACAGGAACGTGATCATGGTATTACCATCTACTCCAAGGAAACCAGCTATAACTGGAATGATACGGAAGTGTATGTCATCGATACACCCGGTCACGTCGATTTCTCGAGTGAAATGGAACGTTCGCTTTCTGTTCTGGATCTTGCAGTCATTCTCATCAATGGTCAGGATGGGGTACAGAGTCATACAGAAACGATCTGGAAGTGTCTTCAGCATTACCATGTTCCCTGCATGATCTTTGTAAATAAGATGGATATCTCTCATCGTACGCAGGAAGAACTGCTGGATGATCTGAAGAAGCATCTGTCCGATAACTGCATTGACTTTGCCGCAGAGGATTATATGGATCATCTGGCTATGGTCAATGAAGAGATGATGAACGAATATCTGGATACGACAGAAATTCCGGAAGATAT